>JAZUOL010000047.1:0-3923 GCA_045604605.1 Acutalibacteraceae bacterium
AAGAAACTTATCAGAAACGTGTTGCACGTGCAGAAAAGGAGGCTGAATAATTATGGCAGGCGGATTAAGTTACACAGCTGAACAATCAACATCTCTCTCCACAGCCGAAATTTACGGTCAGGCTCTCGTTGAGTTGGCAGAAGCACATCCTGAGGTTGTTGCCCTTACTGCTGACCTTGCTAAATCAACAAAAATCGGTGATTTCCAGAAGAAATTCCCCGACCGTTTCTTTAACGTAGGTATTGCAGAACAGAATATGTTCGGTGTTGCTGCAGGTATGGCTAAGGCAGGTCTTGTTCCTTTCCTTTCAACATTCTCTCAGTTTGCATCATTCCGTTCCGCAGACCAGCTCCATACAGACCTTTGCTACCAGAATATTAATGCAAAAGTTATTGCTACTCATTCAGGTACATCCTTCGGTCAGGCAGGTTCAACTCACCACGCTATCTGTGACCTTGCTTTGACTCGTTCCATTCCTAACCTTACAGTTATCTGCCCTGCAGACGGTTATGAAACCTACAACGCAGTTATGGCTGCTTATAACACTCCCGGTCCTTTCTACATCAGAATTAACCGTGGTTTTGACCGTGTTCTTTATAAAGATGCAAACTACGGCTTCGAAGTAGGTAAAGCAGTTGAAGTTCACGAAGGTTCAGATATCACAATTATCGCTTGTGGTTCTTGTGTATTCCAGGCTTTCCAGGCTGCTGAATTCCTTGAGAAAGCAGACGGACTTAAAGTTCGCGTTCTTGATATGCACACAATTAAGCCTCTTGATAAAGAAGCTGTTCTTAAAGCTGTTATGGATACTCGTCGTATCATCACAGTTGAAGACCATACAGTTATCGGTGGTCTTGGTAGTGCAGTTGCAGAGGTTGTTGTTGAATCCGGTAAGGGTTGCGCATTCAAAAAGCTTGGCGTTCAGGATACTTTTGCACCTATCGGTCTTCATGAAGATATTATGAGCTACCTCGGTATTGACTCCAACGGTATTATCGAAGCTGTTCGTGAAGTTATGAAGGCTGACTTTGAAGAAGACAACGACTGGGACGATGAGTTTTAATTTTTGAGGTATGAGTATGCATCTTTAGCTTTTGCCTCCCCCAACTCACGTACCTTTGTACGCTTCGGGGTCGCCAAAAAGCCAAATCTGCACACTCCTCCCCAAAAACTAAATGTCCTATTTAATTTCGTTATTTTTCAAAGAAAGGGTGGTAAAAATGCCAAATAGCCAAGAGGCTTTATATACTAATAAAATATTCCTTTGCGGTGCGTTGCCCCTCTTGAAAACTATCGTTGCAGATGTTCCCTCCCTCAAAAAGAAATTTGAGAAGGTTCACTGCATCTATCAGGTTAGTTGTCTTGACCCGGATGCTCCCGAAGGAAAGTGGGCAACACACTTTATGGTAAACGGCGATGAATGGCTCGTTCACGCCAACAAAGTTGCATACAGAGTTAAAAAACAGAAATTTGTTGAGCTTCAGTTCAAGAATGTTGAGTCTATGAATGCTTTCTTTAAAGGCAAAATCGGACCTGCAACACTTCCCAAAATGATTGGTCTTAACAACGTTTATGAATTCGGCGTGTTTATGATGGCTCTTCTTAAAATGTCATCACTTCTCACCGCATCCGCACCGCCGGAAAAGGAAGAAGACAAACGCCTTACAGTTAAATGCTATTTCTATCTTCTTTCATCAGGTATCAGTACCCTTAACAAAATGGGTCACCCCGAAATCCACGACTGGACTTCAAAGAGCCCTGACCGTGTTTATGCCTGGAAGGTTGATGGTGAAGACTCCGTTTCTGCTTTCATCAGAATCAAAGCAGGTAAGAGTAAAGCAGGCAGAGGCGAATACAAACGCGCTCTCCCCTTCTTCACAATGCGTTTTAACAACCTTGACAGCGCTTTAGGTATATTGATGTCCATTGACGATATGCTTGAATCCGTTCAGCAAGGCAAGCTCATTATGGATGGCGCTCCTGAATTTGGTGCACAGATTGGTGCATACATGATGGAAATTGGCGCTATGGCGAAATAAAAATTTCAGGTACTGTAAAGTTGATTCTTTACAGTACCTGTTTTATTATACAAAAACTATGAATCTATTTTTTAATATATCGTTGGTTTCGGCTATTGGGTTTATCGGGTTGAGTCATAATAACAAACCCATCATTGATTGCAGGATTAAGGTAATTCTTCCTCAACGCTTCTTTTGATTTTAAGCCTAACAGAGCTAAAATTTCATTTGCAGTATATGGTGTGTCAAACTCCATCACATTCAGAAGCTTTGTGACATATTCAGAAATGTTGCTTCCCGGTGAAGTAATAGAACTGCCAACCTCATCAAGAATTGCATTTATCTGTTCTAATATAAATTCAATAAATGCTGTACTTGTTCCGTCTATATGGCATTTTGAAATTGCGGCATAATAACCGCTTTGGAATTTTTCTATCTGGCTTTCTATAGGGATGAATTCAAAAATCGGTTGCCATTTTGCAAGAATTGCAGAATGCCAGAATCTTGCCATTCTTCCGTTGCCATCTGTAAAGGGATGAATAAAAACAAATTCATAATGAAATACTGCAGCAAGAATTAAGGGATGAACTGTATCTTTATTCTTTCTCATCCAACTGAATAAACTTTCCATTTGCTCGGGAACAAATTTTACAGGCGGTGCCATAAATATACATTTATCACCGGCAAAAACACCTTCTTCACCAAGGCGGAAGTCACCGCTCATATCCACAAGATATTTTGTCATAATCCCGTGAAGGCGTTTCAATTCTTTAATGCTATATACATCAACAGTTGATATTTCCTCATAAGCGGCATATGCGTTTTTTACTTCTTGAATTTCCTTTTCTGCACCGAGCACTGTTTTGCCGTTAATAACATCCTTAACTTCACCCAAAGATAGAGAGTTAGCCTCAATTGCAAGGGACGAATGTATGGATTTGATTTTATTGTTTTTTCTCAAATGTGGTTTTGAATCAAGCTTACTGCGTTCTGTAACTCTTCCGATTTTTTCTGAAATTGATGCAACAAGACTCAGAATTTTATCTGTAATCTCGTATGGTGGTGTATAACCAGACATAAAAACACTCCATTTAACTTGCTTATTATCTTGCTTATTATCTTACCACATTTGGTGCGAAATATCAATAATTTATTGCAATTATACTGTATTAATAGTAAAATTAATACACAAAAACAGGGATGTGATTTATCGTGCTATTTCATATTTTCAATAACCAAGACGAACGCCGTGCTTTTGGCGGTTCTGACTTTTTAGAGTTGCAATTTTGCCAACTTAAAAAAGGAACAAGCATAAAAAGTATTGTGGAAACAGATACTTTAGACCCTTGGCGTAACGACTCTTTATATGTATTTGGCGATGATTGGAATGTTTTTTATAAGCATTACAAAAACATATTTAACAACGGTGTATATCCTAACTTGAAACGTGGCGAAATTGATTGGGGTGGTATAAACTATTATACCCCCGAGCAGGTTAAAGAAATGACAAAAGCCGTAAACGAGAACAAACCCAAAGACTATAAAATTATTTCAGAGTGGTTGAATAAAGCGAAAGATTTTAATGGTATTTATATTTTAGGTCTATAGTAAAATCTACTAAATCCAATAAATTCATTATTTTTTAACATTTCCCTCTTGACACTTTTTTGTTGACATAGTATAATGCTAACTGTATATTGATAATTATACCTTTGTTGGTTACAGCGGAGGGAGGGAACTATAAATGAGTCAGGTAAAAGTTAAAGAAAACGAATCTTTAGATAGCGCACTTCGCAGATTTAAAAGACAGACTTCAAGAGACGGTGTTATTCAGGAAGTTCGTAAAAGAGAACACTATGAAAAACCCTCTGTAAAGAGAAAAAAGAAATCCGAAGCAGCTCGTAA
>JAZUOL010000048.1:0-39207 GCA_045604605.1 Acutalibacteraceae bacterium
CTTGGAAACGCTTTTGATTTTCTTGGCATTAACAAAATAGCTTTGGTGTGTTCTTATAAAATCCTTACCCTCAAGGTCTTTTTCAACCTGGTCAAGCTTACCGTAAAAAGAGTATTCGTCATTTTTTGTATGAACAATAAGAACTCTACGATTACTTTCAAAATAAAGAATATCGTTTAAAGGTATATTTTTAACTGCTGATGCGATTTTTACTGTATAAAAGCTGTCATCAGATTTGGAAAGCTCCTTTAAGCATTCACCAAAAATTCTATCAAAAGCATTAACAAGGTCGGTTTTAAGAATATATCTGAAAGCCTTTACCTCGTAACCTGAAAAAACATATTCTGCCGAAGAGGTAACAAAAACAATGAGAGCCTCAACGCCCAAATCACGAAGCTGCTTTGCACAGTCAACCCCGTTTACCGTTTTCATTTTTATATCGAGAAAAATAATATCATAATCATCAGGAATTACCTTGCAATGCTCTATCAGCGGTGTTCCGTCAAGAAACACCGCTAATTCAGCTTCTTCATCAACCCTTGCAAGGTAATCTCTTGTTCGCTTTTCTACGTAATCGCAAACATTTTTCTCATCATCGCATATTGCAATTTTCAGCATATTCCCACCTCGGAGATTGTGTTAGTTTTAATATAACATATTTATTCAGTTATTTCTACTGATTTCTTGGCTTTTATCTTTTTATACAACACAAGTGATATTATCATTACCACAACCAAAAAACCGATTATAGTACTATTATCAATCCAACTGTCTAAATAGACAAAGTAAAATGAATTTACTCCATCAAAAAGCTCATAAGCCATTCTTCCGAAAGGATATAAAACCAAACCGATAGTTAAACCAACAATCCAGGTTAAAATACTTCCATCGTTACTGCATATTGCTGATATAATACTTGCAAATACCGGAATAGCCATAGCCGATAAAGCCGATATATACATTACTTTTAATGATTTTCTTTTGCATATAATTGTAATAATAAATAAAACTATTGGGATGAGTATTACCGTTATCATCGGTACAATACAAGAAAATATTATTTCTTCTGTGTCTATATTCTCGTAGCACCAATTATCTATAAATGGAATATTGAATAAAGCTCCTATTCCCCATAACAACATTATACTGAAAAATCCTATAACAAATTGAAGAAACGGATTAAGTTTTTTCATATAAAGCCTTCCCTTTCTTTAATGTGGTCTCCAACAACCCAAGAAAACCACCATAAGAATAAGTACTATCGCCACATAAGGCTTAAAAAAGATTTCTTTGCTTTTCTCTTTGTAGCATATAACTATGCACCATATAACTGCGACTGCCAACCAGACTGCATTAATAATACCTGCAATATATAACATACCGAATAAAAACAACACAATCTCTCTGATACCTTCGAACATATTATAAAAGGATGTGTCCATCAAGATTTCAAAAATCAAAATAAAAACACCTAAAACTGAAAGAGCTGCAAAATAGGCATAGGGTACAGCTAAAAAAGTTTTAAAGTTCTCAATAAGTTGATTTTCCTTTTTCTCCATAAACACACCCCCCTTTAATTATTTAACATCTATTCTCAAACCATTTCTGTTAACATCATATTCTGCAAAAATGCGCTTACTGTAATTAAACCGAGAGTTGCAAATAAGCCGAAGTTCAAAACATTTTTATGGTTATTTTCTTTCACTGCGAAAACTATGCTCACAATTACAAGAGCTGCCATTATGAACAAGGGAACAATTCCGAAGCCACTAAGGAAGCCGAAGAAAAGTCCTGCTCCGCCGAATATTAATTCTGCAAGCTCATATAAAGCTGAACTGTTATTCCAGTAATAGCTTAAAATAAGATTTGCAATCCCAACCAGAAGTGATACGCCAAACACTCCACCGAATATTTTGTATAAATTTTTTAATTTTTCAGATGTATATTTTTTTGTCATATTTAACATCTCCTTTCCTTTGTCTGTATCATAACAAAAACAATAAAAAAATTGCCCAAAATGTAACTTTCGGGCAGTTTTTTGTAATTTTTGGACTGTTTTGTATTTTAAAATAATGAACCAAGTAATTTTTCTAAAAAATATTTACGGTTTATTATACCTGCCTTCGAAGGCGGGGGAACCGTCTTTTGAAATATAAATTATTCCAAATAAGTATTAAGCGACCCTATTTTAAATCTATCCAATACAGTTTAGCGGAACGGTGGGTGGTTCTTGACATGAGCCCTCGAATGTCTTTGAAGCGCAAGCTTCAACTGTAATGATGTTGGTTTTATTAAGACTGTGTAAGAACAACTAATCGAAAAAATTCACAAACAGAATAGAGCCGTGTATGACAATGAAACCTGCGGTTTCACGACGCTCGAGTGCTCGCGTCGAGAACTCTCCACCACCCGACCAAATTTGTTCCAAACCTAAATATTCCCCACGCTTGAAACTTAATCCTAAAGTATTAAAAATAAAATGGTGGTCCCCCTCTCTTCGAAGAGAGGCACCCCCAACAGTTACTTTTTTATTCTGATTTTAGTATCGCTTAATCTTTTACTATGCCAAGCTACCTCTTCACCCTCATATTCCCATTCCAAACGTCCCATATCTGTTCCTCGTTATCGGGTTGGAGGTAGTCGGTGATATATGTGCAGGCAAGGGCACCACACGCCCAACCGAACTGCAATTGCTTTTCGGGAGTGTATCCTTTTAAGATTCCGTAAAGAAGACCGCCAACAAAGGCATCGCCACCGCCAATACGGTCCATTACGGCAATTTGCCTGAGGTCTATGGACTCCCAGACATCACCATTAAGCATAGCCGCACCCCATAAATGACGGTTCGCGTGCATTACCTCCCGAAGATTTGTTGCAAAAACAGTTGTGTTGGAAAATCGGTCTTTTACCTGACTTATAGTTTCTTTAAACTGCTCAACAGGTGTCATTTCGGGATTATATTTAGCCGAATCAAACTCCATTCCTAAGCACAGGCTGAAGTCAGATTGATTGGCAATAATAATATCGGAAATACCTGCAATTTTCTGAAAAGTCTGTCTTAACTCCTTCTCGCGATTTTTCCAGAAGGATGCGCGATAATTAAAATCAAAGGAAATAACCGTTCCATATTTTTTTGCAGTTTTTGCAAGCTCAAGGCAGAATTCACCTGTTTCTTTTGAAAGTGCGCAAATAAGACCCGTAAGGTGCAGTATTCCCACACCATCGTCTTTAAAAAGCTTTTCTAAATCAAAATCCTTAATATTAAGGGTTTTTCCCACCTCGCCTGCTCTGTCATTATGCACTCTCGGGCCACGAAGCCCGAATCCGCTATCAGCAATATTGAATTGATGGCGATAGCCCCAGGGACCGCCCTGCTCAACATTCTTTCCCTCAAAATCCATATTACGGGAACGAAGATTTGCCTTTATAAAATGAGCGATTGGACTATCCTTAACAAAGGTTGTGAGAACCTTTACAGGCAAACCCAAATAAGAGCAGATTGATGCAACATTGGTTTCCGCAGAGGTTGCCTGCATATAGAAAACATCGGAAGAAAAAACCGTCTGTCTGTCAGGTGGCAAAAGCCTAACACCCATACTTGTGGGAACGACTAAAGCATACTTGTAGTTAGATTTTATTGTTAACATTTTATACCTTCTTTAAAAAGTTGCAAATTGAAAATGGAAAGTGGCAAGTTTCGGGTCTGCGACGCAATTATATAATGTTTGGAAGCGGAGCTTCCCCGACATTCCGAATTCCGAATTTCGAATTTTCTTTCACTCCTAACTTTTACGCATTATAGCTTGTTGATGCAGTGTTCCCACCTGTACCTGACCAATTTGTATGAAAGAATTTCCCTCTGGGGAAATCTGTTCTTTCGTAGGTATGAGCACCGAAGAAATCTCTTTGTGCCTGAATAAGATTTGCAGAGAGCTTTTCAGAACGATAACCGTCAAAAAAATTAAGTGCAGCAGTTAAAGCAGGTGCATAAACTCCGTTCAGCATACAAATAGCACATATTTTTCTCAGACTTTCCATTCCCTCTAAAATTTCATTTTTAAAATAGCCATCTAAAAGAAGATTTTTTAAATCCGGCTTTTTATCAAACGCCTCTTTGATTTTATCTAAAAACACACTTCTGATAATGCATCCGCCTCGCCACATGAGAGCAATTGCACCGAAATCCAGATTCCAATTATATTTTTCCGAAGCTGCTTTCATAAGAGCATAGCCTTGGGCGTAGGAAATGATTTTGGCGCAATAAAGTGCTTCTTCCATTCTTCCGATATATTCGCCCTTTTCGCCCTTGAAATCAACATAGGGTCCTGTAAGCTCTTTTGAAGCCTCAATTCGTTCTTCTTTCATTGAGCTTAAATATCTGGCGAAAACCGCTTCGGTTATAAGTGTTAGCGGTATGCCCTCATCAAGTGCTGTAATGCCTGTCCATTTACCCGTACCTTTTTGCCCTGCAGAATCAAGAATTTTATCAACAAGTGGTGCGCCATCCTCATCCTTTACTGTAAAAATCTTACTTGTAATATCAATAAGAAAGCTATCGAGTCTGCCTTTATTCCATTCAGAAAAAATTCTGTGCATATCCTCTGCAGAAAATTCTAAAATCACTTTCATAAAATGGTAAATTTCACTTATTAACTGCATATCACCGTATTCAATACCATTGTGCACCATTTTAACAAAATGCCCTGCACCGCCTGAGCCTACCCAGTCACAGCAAGGTATGCCGTCCTCAGTTTTAGCACAAATTGCCTGAAAAATCGGTTTTACGCTGCCCCAGGCAAGCTTTGAACCACCGGGCATCATGGAAGGTCCCTTCAAAGCACCCTCTTCGCCACCTGAAACGCCTGTGCCGATATAAAGAAGACCCTTGCTTTCAACATATTTTGTTCTTCTTTCGGTATCTTTGAAATGAGAATTACCCCCATCAATGATAATATCGCCTTTATCAAGCAAAGGAATAAGCTTTTCTATAACCTCGTCAACAGGTGCGCCTGCTCTTATCATCATCATTATTTTCCTCGGTCTTTCTGTTGCTTCAACCAATTCTTCCAAGGTATGAGTTCCGATAAAGTTTTTGTTTTTTCCTCTACCGTTTATAAATTTATCAACAATTTCGGTTTCTCTGTTAAAAACCGCCACTGTAAAGCCCTTGCTTTCCATATTCATTGCAAGGTTTTCGCCCATAACAGCAAGACCGATAAGTCCTATATCTGCTTTTTTCATTATATATTTCCTTTCATCAACAAAGTAAAGAGGGAACGGGGCAACCCACCACCGCTAACGCGGTCCCCCTCCCTATTTGCTAAAGCAAACAGGGATTATAATAATCCCTCTAATAAAGATATTCAAATAGTCCAAAGTCCTAAAGCCGGGTTGCTTATATAATAAATTTCTTCACCATTTACTGTATTGTAGCCATCTTTTAAGGTTTTCGGATTATATTTTTTTACTGCTTCATCGTAGGGCATATAATCAAAGCCTACTCCCTCAACCTCTTTCTTTGAAAGATGTTTTGTGCAATATGTGATTTTAAAATTACCATCAGAAGAGCCGTGAATAAGGTGCGCCGCCACAGATAAATTATTTTTCAGCTCTTCCTCTGTTTTCACAAGCTCAAGAACCTTTCTTCTGCCCACATAGCCATATTTTCTTATAAGCCTGTCGTTTTCTTCATCTTCCCCGAATTTTTTCACATTGGGGGCAAGAACAATAAGTTCACCGCCCTCTGCCATTGCCATTCGGGTTCGATAAACTGCCTTGTTGCCAAGCCAGGTGCTTCTGAATTCTCTCGGGTCAAGGTAAACAACAGCTTTTTTTATAGACTTCGGGAGCTTTGTCATATTCATTTTCTGACTTTTACCAACGGACATCTCAAAAAGCTCCCTGCTTCTCCCGATATATATACCGTGAATAAGAGTTTCATCCTTTTTGTTAGTGTTAGTAACTGTTAAAACATACATCAAAGGAATATCTTTTATGAATTTTTCTTCGGCATAGTCAAAAACCTTTCTTACAGGGGAAAAATCTCTGCCCATAATTTTTTCAAGGCCATAGAAAGCTCCCAGCATATGGGAAGAATTTATCATACTGCTGCCACCACAGCCTACAAAAATATTTTTTGAATAGTTCGCCATACCCACAACCTCGTGAGGCACAACCTGACCGATTGAAATAATCAAATCATAGGATTTATCAAGAAGCCTTTTGTTTACCTCAACATCAATTTTTGTATTAACAAGACCATCTGAAACAGTTTTTACAAAACTTGCAGGAATTTCTCCGATTTTCACAACATCTTTGCGCCAATTGTGAACAATAAGCTGTTCGTATGGTATATCTTTACCGAAAAAAGCTTCGCTTTCCTCTTTTGTTACAGGTCTGTGAGTTCCCAAAGCAGGCATTATATCAACAGTGCACTGCTCTTTTAAAAGGTTATAATATATATTTGTAATTTTTCCTGCACCAGAATACATTCTTGTATAGTCGGGTGGTAAAATCAGGACTTTTTTAAGGTTTTTACCCTCAACTGACTTTTTTATAATTTCAAAAAGCCTTGCATCATCAATTACGCCCTCACTTTCAATGAACAAAATATCACCTCTTGTTAAATACTGTAAGTAACATTATTTTTAGGCTTTTTCATTGAAAATATTACAGCTATATGTTAATATATTAAAAGAAATTTTTCGGAGGCGATTTTATGAAAAAATTTATGGACAAGGATTTTCTTCTTTCCACCGAAACTGCTAAAAAGCTTTATGCCGCTTGTGAAAATACTCCTATTTTCGACTGGCATTGTCATTTACAACCTAAAGAAATTTATGAAAATAAAACTCCCGAAGATATTGCATATCTCTGGCTTGCAGGCGACCATTACAAATGGCGCGGTATGCGTTCCTGCGGTATCAGTGAAGAATACATTACAGGTGACAAATCACCTTATGAAAAATTCAAGGCATGGGCATCTGCTATGCCCAACCTTATCGGTAATCCTCTTTATCATTGGACTCATCTTGAATTGCAGAGATATTTTGATATTTATGAGCCACTCTCACCTGCAACCTGTGACGAAATTTGGGAAAAGGCAAATGCAAAAATCAAAGCAGGTGGCTTCACTCCACGTGAGCTTATTGAAAAAAGTAATGTAGCATACGTTTGCACAACTGACGATGCGGCAGACACTCTCGAATATCACAAATTACTTGCAGAAGATAAATCCTTCAAATGCAAGGTTCTCCCTGCTTTCCGCCCCGATAAAGCATTAGGTATAGAGCTTGACGGCTATAATGATTGGGTAAAGGCTCTCGAAAATGTTATGGGCAAAGCTGTTCCCTCTTTCACAGAGCTTAAAGCTGCACTTCTTTCAAGAATTGAGTTCTTCGCAGAAATGGGTTGCCGTGCATCTGACCACGCTTTCACTTATGTTCCCTATAAGAGAGCAACCGAGGACGAGTTGAATGTTATATACAAAAAACGCCTTGCAGGTGAAGTGCTTTCTGCAGAAGAAATTGACAAATACAAAACGCAGCTTATGCTCTTCCTTGCAAATGAATATGCCCGCCTTGGTTGGGGTATGGAAATCCATATCGGGGCTATGAGAAACAATAACGGCGTTATGTTCAAAAAGCTTGGTCCCGACACAGGCTATGATTCAGTTGCAGACTATGAAATTGCAGTTAATCTTTCAAGACTTCTTGATGCAATGAACACAGAATACAAGCTTCCCAAAACCGTTCTCTTTACCCTTAATCCCAAGGACAACTATGTTCTCGGCACAATGCTTGGTAATTTCCAGAGCGATGAAGCAGAATCTAAAATCCAGTTTGGTTCTGCTTGGTGGTTCAATGATAACTATGACGGTATGAGAACCCAGATGCAGACTCTTATGAATCTTGGTGTTATCTCAAAATTTGTTGGTATGATTACCGATTCAAGAAGCTTCCTTTCCTACCCCCGTCACGAATATTTCCGCAGAATTCTTTGCGAGCTTTTAGGTGACCTTGTTGAAGAGGGCAAATACCCCGAAGATATTGAATTTCTTTCAAAGGTTGTTCAGGATATTTCCTATAACAATGCGGTTAAATATTTTGGAGTATAATTAAGACATAAAAGCACCACACCGAAACGACAAAATCGTTTCGGTGTGGTGTTATATTACATTATTTAAAATATCCAAAATCTCTCAACATTTCTCTAAAATAAGGTCTATAATAGTCACCTGTTAAAAGGTCAATATTGAGAAAGGAGCAATAGCAGTCCATTTCGGAACACCATTCTTTGATTCTCTTATCTGTTGTATAGTCTTGTGACGAAAACAATCCTATAACTGTACCATTTTTACTTCCGTAATTTTCAAGGTATCCAAAAGCAGTCAGGTTATCATATAATTCAAATGGACTGTGAAAAACAAATCCATAATCTAATGAAGCTAATCTGAAATTTTCTCTTGCTTTTTCTATTTGCTCATCAATAATCATAAATTCACCTATCTCTCTACCTAAAGATATAAAACCACAAAAGTTATGGCAATTGAAGCTTACGCTTCAAAGACGCTCGAGGACTCGCGTCAAGAACTCTCCACCGTTCCGCTGAACTATAATCATAACTTTTACAATTGGCTCGCTTGATACAAGTCAGATTAATTTTTCATATTCAATACGGTCCCCCTCTCTTCGAAGAGAGGCACAGAACCACCATAACTTTATTGTTCTACAATACGTTTTCCGTTGCTAAACTTTTAATATACAATGCCGACCGCAGGTCCCGACACTCCTCACTACTCACTCCTAACTCCTCAATTAAAAAGATTTCTCCGCTTTCTTTTTAAAATGCACCAAATGCGTTCTGTTCAAAGCTAACATAATTCCGGGAATCAAAATGAGCTGTGCAATTATTCCGGGTATTGCATTTAAAAATGCGCTTGTTAAAAATGCGGTAAGGGTGAAGCCATCTGCACCAAGACCTAAAATTATTGTCATTACAATTCCCCATACTGCCCTACCCAAAAGCATTGACATTATAAGGCAACGATATAAGGATTTAATACATTGCCATTTTGCATGGGAAAACAAAAAGCCTACGAAAAAGCCGTATGCAGCAAGCTCAAACGCCATTGCAAAGGCATTAGGGTACATTACAGGCATTCCGAATATTGCCGAGCGCAAAAGAGGCAATATAAATCCTACACCCAAGCCATATTTCCAACCGCAGATAAGTCCGCAGAGAATAACGGGAAAATGCATTGGCAAAAGCATATTGCCGATTTGCTGAATCTGTCCTGTTAAAAATGGGAGAACAAGACCAAGGGCTAAAAGCATTGCGGCAATAACTAAATTTTTCAGTTCATTTTTCTTCATAAATTACCTCAAAAAGAAAGTTCAATTTTTTGATACACTATTCCCTCACGCTCGTGAGTATATGTAATATGAAGAGTGTTGCCGACTGCAGTAATTGCAGGGTAACTGAATTCGTGATCGCCTGTTGTTGGTTCGCAAGAGAAAAACTCTGTAAAGTTGTTTCCGCTATCCTCAGAATACATAAGAACAAGAGGTGCTCTGTCGCCCCAGTTTTCTGAAATAGGGTTCATTATGAGAACTAAAATACCATTATCAAGCTTAACAACATCTATGCCGCTGTTGGGATTGGGCATTCCTGTATCGTATGCCTTGCACCAGGTTTTTCCGCCATCCTTACTGTCACTTTTATAAATAGAGCCCACGCCAGTTCTCACAAGCATATGAAGACCCTTTTCATCCTCCCACAAGGTAGGCTGAATCATGCTGACCGGTTTAAGATTTTTCTTCGGTCTTATAACAAAATTAGAATGTTCAAAGGTAAGTCCGTCATCCTTTGAAATATCTACAAAGCATTTCCAGTTTCTTTTTATCTTAAAATCTTCTTTTGATGCAGGTGCAATAACAGTACCGTCGGAAAGTCTTATTGCCTTGTTTTTAACGGGACCTCTGCCACCGTCAAAATCTCCGTCCACAAGGATTTTGGGCTCTGAAAAGCTCTTTCCGCCATCCTTTGAAATGCAGTAATATGTTACCCATTTGGGAATGGGTTTTCCATATTTAAAATATAAAATTATTTCTCCGTTTTCTCGTAAATGCAGAACAGGGTTCCAATGAGGAAGGCTTTCACCATTAACTGCAACGCTGTAAGGCTCTGCCCATTTTTCATTTTCACGGATGCTTACCCATATTTTAACATCATCATTACCCTCACAAGTGCCACCAAACCAGGCGGCAACAACAGTACCGTCAGGCAAGGGCAAAACAGTTGAAGCGTGGCAACTGTCTGTTACTGTTTTTGGGGGATAAATAAACTCATTTACGGTTCTTTTTGCTTCAATTTTCATTTTCTTCTTTCCTTTCTTCATCCATATAATCGAAGGCATTCCAAGCCTTATCTTCTTTTTTCGGCTCATCGTCGTAGCCAATATTCATTTCGATTTTTTCATTGTCACTTAAAATGCTTCTTTTTACAGGCTCTCTTTTTTCAACAATATACATTTTACTTCCGTAAATATCAGCAAAATTGCGCACAAATGAGGGAAAGCCCTGGTGAGTAGAAAGCTCTTTATACATCGGGTAATTTATAATGTATCTTACTGTGGGTAAAAATATTTTTATATTAATAAGGCTCGTTACCATAATCCAAGTGCATGGTATTCCGTTTCCGCCTGCTCCAATTAAAAAGCCAAGACCAAAATACATAAACAAAGATAAAAGCGTTACAATTGCGCCGTAAAGCTTGCCCATTTTCATTGAGTTAGTTCCGAATATCAATAACACAACGGATAAATTCCCCACTATGTATGAAACGATACTACCGCCCTGCAGCTCAGCAATAACGCAGAACAACGCTCCTGCTATCATAAGCATTATCGGTAAGAATATTCCCTTTGTCAAAAGTTCAACATTACAATTCCAATAATACATATACCCTTTTTTATCATCAAAGCTCATATCCTGAGGATCATCGTGAGGGAAAATGATATTTATTCCTAATACGGATTTGCCGTGCTTATGCTTTTTACTTTTGTTTTCTTCAATTTCCTGCCAGGTAGGCTTAACATCAATATTCATTATTATAGGCGCTTCTTTTTCCCTTGCAGGAGCTGGCTTTTCTGCTGTTTTTTCATCCTTGAGATATAGCTTGTCAGCATATAAATCCTGCCCGTTTACCATAAAATTCGGGAAGCCCTTTTCTTTTTCAAGCATCTTAAAAACTGAATTATAATTGTAAATACAACGAAGACAGAAATAAACCATTATAAATCCAAGAACATCGGCAACAGCCATTATTATGCAATATTCAGCTTCTATCCTTGGTATATGATACAAAAAAATTGCATTAGAATAAATAAAAGCAATAATGTTAAGATAATAAGCCCATAGCTTCCACTTTTTGCAAAAAATTCCTCCTATGACAAGAGCTAACGAAGAGCCCCACATAGAAAACTCAAAAAGGTCACCAAAAGGGTCATAATAAACACAGCTTAACACAACAGGGAAAAATGCAAAAATCCACCCTAAAATTGCAGACCTGTTGCTCGTTTCTTTCCAGTCAAACATCATATCCCTTTTATCAAAAACACTGGCGTGAGGAATATAAATTGTTTCCATATTAAATTTCATAAATAAACCTCCTCTTTTTCAGTTTATTTATTGCGGTACGGTCACAAGACCGCACCCTACATTAATTAATATCCGCTACCCTCTTCACTTTTAGCAATTGATACAATTCTGCTTGTGCCGAGGCGCTCTGCACCTAAAGAGAGGAATTTTTCTGCATCGTCAAGAGATGCTATTCCCCCTGCGGCTTTCATTTTAACATTTTCACCGATATTTTTTGAGAAAAGCTCAATATCGTTAAAGGTCGCGCCTGCAGTTGAAAAGCCTGTTGAGGTTTTGATAAAATCTGCTCCCGCTTCTGTTACGAGCTCACACATTTTCACTTTTTCTTCATCTGTTAAAAGACAAGTTTCAATGATTACCTTTAAAATTTTGCCGTTACAAGCCTTTTTGATTTCCTTAATTTCATTTAAAATATCATCATATCTTTTGTCTTTGAGCCAACCGATATTTATAACCATATCAATTTCTTCTGCACCGTTTTTAACTGCATCTGCAGTTTCAAACACCTTACAAGCGGTGGTATTATAGCCATTGGGAAAACCTATAACAGTGCAGATTGCAAGCTTATCTCCACAATAATCTGCACATTCCTTAACATAGCTTGGGGGAATGCAAACGCTTGCAGTATTGAATTTAATTCCGTCATCGCAAATTGCTTTTATCTGCTCCCATGTTGACTCCTGCTTTAAAAGAGTATGGTCAACATGAGTTAAAATGTTTTTAAGCTCCATAACTTAAACCGTCCTTTTTACCTTTTATAGCATAATTGTAGCATTTTTATCTAAAAAGGTAAACAGTATTATTAAAATATCATAGTATTTAATAATTGATTTAAGAGAATTTCTGTGATATTATTTAAAATGTATATTTATGTTATTATGTAATAAGGTGATTTTTTGAAAAACTTACTTGTTATTTTCGGCGGTTGTTCCAGCGAATATGAAGTTTCACTTCGTTCATCCGCTTCTGTTTTGAGAAATATTAACAGAGAAAAATATAATGTTCTTACCCTTGGTATTACAAAGCAAGGCGAATGGTATTTTTACACAGGTGACATTGACTCAATAGAAAACAACACCTGGTTCAATGATGAAGACACAACACCTGCCGTTCTCTCTCCCGACAAAAAAGATAAGGCGCTTATTATTCTCAACGATATGGGTGCTTACGAAAAAATCAAAATTGATGTTATTTTCCCCGTTCTTCACGGCAAAAATGGTGAAGACGGAACAATTCAGGGTATATTTGAGCTTGCAGGCATACCCTATGTTGGTTGCACACCTCTTGCAAGCGGTATGTGTATGGACAAAGCCGTTACAAACACTCTTGCAGATGCAGCAGGCATAAATGGTGCAAAATGGGTTGCATTTACCGAAGCAGATTATAAAGATGGTAGAGTTAATTTTGATGTAATTGAGCAGAAATTAGGCTACCCCATATTTGTTAAACCCGCAAACGCAGGCTCTTCCGTTGGTATTTCAAAAGCCCATAATCATTTTGAGCTTTTAAAAGCACTTGATATTGCTTTTGCTAATGACTATAAGGTTGTTCTTGAGGAAACTCTTATAGGCAGAGAAATTGAATGTGCAGTTATGGGTAATGACCAGCCTGTTGCTTCCTGCATCGGCGAGATTCTTCCCACTGCAGAATTTTATGACTACGAGGCAAAATATATAGATAATTCCACAGGTCTCGCAATTCCTGCAGATTTGCCTGTTGAAGTTAGTGAAAGAGTCCGTCAGGCAGCAGTTAATGCATACAGAACAATGGGTTGCACAGGACTTTCACGTGTTGATTTCTTCCTTGCAGAAGATGGAACAATTTATCTCAATGAAATCAACACTCTTCCCGGTTTCACATCAATCTCAATGTTCCCCAAGCTTTTCGGCCAGGTTGGCGTTGCTTACGGTGACCTTATTGATAAGCTCATTGAATATGCTGAGGAAAGAATGAAATGAGAAATGTGGAAATAGAGTTCGTCAGCGAACAACAATATCACGATGATAGAGAAAGCAGTAAGCTCAGGGCTAAGGGTACTATGGAAGAAAATGATGGTATAAAGGTCATTTCTTACACAGAGCCCGATGACGAAATGGGTAAATGCGAAACAATTGTTAAGGTTATAAACAATAACTTTATTGAAATGCGACGAAGCGGTGTTTATGAAACAACCTTTCTTATTGAAGAAGGCAAAACCCACTCATGCATTTACAGGACCCCTTTTGGTGAGATGGAAATGGATATCGTTGCTCAAAGAGTAAATGCTCAGATACCTGACTGTTCGGGAAAAATTCTTCTTTGCTACAGACTTGAAAGCAACGGAGAAATCATTGGTGAAAATAATCTTTTAATGAAAATAAATGAGGTTTAAAAATGTCAAAATTAGTTAAAATTGCAGAAGAACAAATTATTTCTTCTGTTACAGCGGCAATTAAAAACAATATTGCAGACGGCACATTTATTGAAGCAGAAATTCCAAATTTCAAAACAGAAATACCTGCAGACAGAAAAAATGGTGACTATTCTGCAAATGGTGCATTTATGCTTTCGAAGGCGCTTCGTATGCCTCCAAGAAAAATTGCGGAATGCATTCTTGAAAAAATCGATCTTGAAAATACATTTTTCCAGAAGTGTGAAGTTGCTGGTCCCGGTTTCATTAATTTCTTCTTAAAACCTGAATTCTATGCAGATATTCTTCTTGATATTGATGCTTGTGGCGATAACTACGGCAGAAGCGATTTCGGTAAAGGTAAAAAAATCAACGTTGAATTTGTTTCTGCAAACCCCACAGGACCTATGCATATGGGTAACGCTCGTGGCGGTGCTTTAGGCGACTGCCTTGCAGCAGTTCTTGACTGGGCAGGCTACTATGTTGAAAGAGAATTCTATGTTAATGATGCAGGTAACCAGATTGACAAATTCGGTCTCTCCCTCTCCGTTCGTTATCAGCAGATTCTCAAAGGTGAAGACTTCATTGAGCTTCCCGAGGACAGCTACCATGGTGACGATATAAGAGTTCTTGCTCAGAGGTATATTGATGAAAATGGCGACAATCTTCTCGAGGTTTCTGAAGAAGACAGAAGAAAAGCTCTTGTTGAGTTTGCTCTTCCAAAAAACATCGCAACAATGAAAGCCGCAATGGCAAAATACAGAATTGATTATGACACCTGGTTCTCCGAGCTTTCTCTTCATAACGGCGGTGAGTTAGAAGAAACAATAGAAATTCTCAAAAAGAACGGCTACACCTACGAAAAAGACGGTGCGTTGTGGTATAAAAACATTGAGGTTCAAACCGCAATTCTCAAAAGAGAAGGAAAGTCACAGGAATACATTGACAACCTCGAGCTTAAGGATGATGTTCTTGTTCGTCAGAACGGTAATCCCACTTACTTTGCCGCAGACATTGCATACCACAGAAATAAATTCGAAAAACGTGGTTTTGATACAGGTATTGACGTCTGGGGCGCAGACCATCACGGCCACGTTGCACGTATGAAGGGTGCAATGGAAGCAGTTGGTATCGACGGTAACAAACTTGATGTTGTTCTTATGCAGCTTGTAAACCTTATGAAAGACGGTAAGCCTGTTAAAATGTCAAAAAGAACGGGTAAGGCTATTACACTTGTTGACCTTCTTGATGAAGTACCAATTGATGCAGTTCGTTTCCTCTTTAATATGAGAGAAGCAGGTTCAGCTATGGACTTTGACCTTGACCTTGCAGTTGAGCAGTCCAATCAGAACCCTGTTTACTACTGCCAGTATGCACATGCAAGAATCTGCAGTATTTTAAGAAAACTTGAAACTGAAGGCGTAAAAATCAGAAAACCCGAAAAAGCAGAGCTTACACTTCTTACCAGCGATGAAGAAACAGATCTTATTGCGCACCTTGCTTCACTTACAAACGTTATAATTTTTGCGGCAAATTCTTATGATCCTGCAAGAATTACTCATTATGCAACTGAGCTTGCAACAAAATTCCATCGTTTCTATAATGCACAACGAGTTATGGTGGATGACGAAGCTCTTATGCAGGCAAGAATTTTCCTTTGTATGTGTGTAAGAAACACAATGAAAAATGTTCTTTCTATGCTTAAAATTGAAGCACCTGAATCAATGTAAAAAGTTTATGCCCCTGTCAAACGAAATTTTGTTTGACAGGGGCATTTTTTATTTCAAGAATATTGGGTTTGTCCAGGCTTTTTTGCCCTCTTTATCAACAACTGTTGCACGGATGTAATCATATTCGTTCCTTAGGTCTGCCTGCGCCTCAACAAGAGGTACGCCCTCTGCTTCAATCATTTTTGAGGGATGCTTATCACATTGAAAAATAATTCTTTCGCACTCGCTTGTCTCGATATGAACAATATTTTCATCATCCACATAAAAGTCCTTAATAACAGGACCACAAGAAGCATAAAATGCACCTTTTTCCAATGAAGAAAGAATATCTTTAACATTGTTTTCGGCGTTAACCATTACCCAACCCTTACAATGTTGATACATTGGGTGTCCGTCGTCCGTTGCAACACCGAAGATTTTAATGCCCATACCTAAAAGCTCGTCCCAATACATACCATTGTCGGTATCCATATCATCTTCAATGGCGCAACCACTGTTCCACACCTCAAAAGCAAAATTCCCCTTTAATTTATCGAAATATCGTGGGGGAGTTGAGCTCCACTGAGGATGGCAATATATTGTAAGATTGTTCTTTTCGTGTGCTTCATCAAGATATTTCTGAAATTCTTCTTGATTTTCTGCTTCACCTTTAGGTAATCTTTCATCCTGCTTGTAACCATTTGTTTCATCATCAGGACCAATAAACACAGTATGATAGGTTCTGAATCCCTTTTCTCTTACAAAAGTATTATCATATTCTGTACCTGGAATTATTGTAATATCAACATCCTCGGCAAAGTTTTTATAGTTATAGATTTTATGGTCTGTTAACGCAAGAAAATCGTAACCATTTTGCTTATGAAGTCTTATAACATCAGCGGGGGCGCCTTTACCGTCTGAACGGGTTGTGTGACAATGAAGACCACCTTTAAGCATTTTCTTTTGGTTTATAAAAGCCTCTTGTCTTTTCATATATATCACCTTTATTCCTCATTTGCGGTTGTATTTTTTCTTGCTACAACCCATGCATTTGGAAGATAACGTCCTGTTGGCATATTTCGTGCACTTGGTATATTTATTACCTCACCATTGTAACCGATAACAGAGGATGACCCACCATCACAAGCACCTGCAGTCACCGCGCCATACTGTAAAAGTATATCTGCGCAATCTTCCATTGTTGCACCAATAGAATAGCCAACCTTACGACCATCAACAACAAGCATGAGGACAACACCATTTTCACATTGACCTATTACTGTTCTGGGTTGCAATCCCCAACCTGCAGAATCTTCGACAACTTTTTCACCATTTAAAATCAAAGTTGGTCTGTATTGGAAACCGTCACGAATGTTATATTCTTCCCAATTATCAATTCCGCCTACAACAAGCCTGTCATTTTCATCAAATCCTACAAGAGTGTATTCTGAGCTGTAATTGCCCCAGTACTCGCCATTTGAAACGCATTGTCCTGTAACCTCACCACCAAGACTTACACCGCCTATATCATTAAAGCCTGATGCATTCACACCCACAACGGCATTTTCTTTTTCCAGATAATCACAGATAAATTCACCACGAGAGCCTTTATAATCAGTTGTACTCAATGTAACCCTTGAGGGATCATCAACAAGAACAAGTTTGCCAACAAAATTAGAAGTCTTAACCTCTAAAATCACTATATTTTCTTCTAAATCATTTGCAAAAACAGTGTTTCCGAATTTATCTTTTTCGCCCACAACCAAATCCTTTTGGCCCAGAATATCAAGTTCTTCATTTTCATCTGTATCGGTGACGCTTATATCTTTTATATCAACCTGCTCAGACATAATTTTGTTAATAAGCTCATCAGGGAAAAAAGCTGTAGCCAACCATTTGTGTTGGTCGGTAGTCATTGCTGTTTCTATCCAGATATTTCGCCACTTTACAACAAATGGAATATTACCGAAAACCACAGTAATATATCCTACAACACCTACAAAAAATGCTACTGAAAAAAGAAGCAGAGCTATTGAACTCTTTTTGACTTTTTGGCTACCATTTTTTGTTCTTCTGTCAGAAACCATTTCACTCATCCCATCTGCAATATTGTCAAGACTGACAACTTCCTCTTTACTTTTTTCTACCACAAAAACACCTCATCAATACCAAACCAAATCACAGTATAGCATAAAATGACGACAAATACTATTTTTTGTCGTCATTTTTACAAATTTTTAAGATTTATTATTATCAATGAATCGGCAGGCTGCAAGTGCTGCAACCGCACCATCAGCAGAAGCTGTTGTAATCTGACGGATACTCTTCTGACGACAATCACCGGCTACAAAAACACCGTTAGTCTTTGTAACGCAGGATTCATCAGAATCAAAATAGCCGTTCTCATCAAGAGCTACACAATCAGAGAATGCAGAATTTTTAGGTTCAAGACCAATTGCAACAAAAAGACCGTTAAGAGAAAGCTCCTTCTCTCCTGCTTTTGTATCAAGAACAACGCCTGAAAGCTCGCTTTCACCTTTAAGCTCAGCAACTGTTGCTTCCATAATAAACTCAACATTATCTTTGCCTTCAAGAATATCAACAAGCTTTTTTTCACCGGTAAGATAAGGAAGATTCTGAAGAACATATACTTTTTCACAGAGATCTGAAAGAAGAACAGCCTCCTGTAAAGCAGAGTTACCGCCACCTACAACACCAACAGTCTGACCTTTAAAGAATGCACCATCACAAACAGCACAATAGGAAACACCATTACCTACAAGCTGATTTTCATTAGGAAGACCTAACTGTCTGTGGCGAACACCAACTGCAATAATAACCGCCTTTGCTTCAAAAGCTTTATTGCCTGCGAAAACAGTTTTATGTGCCCCTTGGTCTGCAATTCCGGTTACCTTTTCCATTTCAACCTCTGCACCCATTGAAAGAACCTGGTCAAGAAGCTTATCTGCAAATTCGTTACCGCTCATTTCCGGTATACCGGGGTAATTTTCAATTTTAGGAGAAAAAGTTACCTGACCGCCAAAGGTTGACTGCTCAATAACAAGAACAGATTTTGAAGCTCTGAGGGCATAAAGTGCCGCAGTAAGTCCTGCAGGACCGGCACCAACAATTATAATATCGTACATAATATAAAACTCCGTTTTAATGCAAAATGCAAAATGCAGAATGCAGAATTATTGGGGCGCAAAAAATGCGCCAAGAAAGTGGCAAATTGAAAGCAGTAACCTTCGGAGCAAGCTGATTATACCGTTTGGAAACAAAGCTTCTCCGACACTCCTAACTTTCTCATTTGAAAAATTACCGCCCACCAGGACGGTAATTTTTATTTTGATTAAAGAGATTCGATAAATGTTTTAATTGCAGGAAGATCTGCGATTTTTTCTGCAACATCACCCTTGTAAAGCACAAGAGTAGGAGCTTGCTTGAGAGCTAACTCTGTTGCAAGTTCAACATTATCTTCAACAAAAAGCTTTTCGTATGCAATACCTGCTTTTTCAAGAAGCTGGGCAGCTATTTTGCATTTAGGACAAGTTTTTGTTGCAAAAAGAACAAACTTTGCATCTTTGTCTGCAGCAACTGATTTTTCTTCGCAACCGCAAGAACAATGAGCGTGATCAACTGTTCTGTCCTCTTTTTTGAGGCTTGAATTGAAAATATCGTAAACCTTTCTGTCCTTAAATTCCTGAGCCTTACCATCATTGAAGTTCTGAACAGGACGATAGTAGCCTGTGATACGGCTATAAACCTCTGTATCATTACCGCAGTCGGGGCAAGTATATTCTTCACCTGCAATATAACCATGATTGCAGCATACGGAATATGTGGGTGAAATTGAATAATAAGGAAGTCTGTAGTTAGAAGCAATTTTTCTTACAATATCTGCAGCTGCTTTCCAATCGGGAAGCTTTTCTCCAAGGAATGCATGGAAAACAGTACCTGAAGTATAAAGAGTGTGAAGTTCATCCTGTGCATCAAGAGCCTCAAAAATATCAGCAGTATAACCAACAGGAAGATGTGAAGAGTTGGTGTAGTAAGGTGTGCCATTTTCATTAGCTGTGATAATTGCAGGATAATGCTTCTTGTCGTGCTTTGCAAAACGATATGTTGTCGATTCAGCAGGAGTTGCTTCAAGGTTATAAAGGTCACCGTAAAGCTCCTGATAGTCTGAAAGTCTTTCTCTCATATGGTTGAGAACATCTTTTGCAAATTCCTGAGTTTCTTTATTTGTCATATCCTTACGGAGCCATTTTGCATTAAGACCAACCTCGTTCATACCGATAAGACCGATTGTTGAGAAGTGGTTATTAAATGTTCCGAGATATCTTTTTGTATAAGGATAAAGACCTTCATCAAGAAGCTTTGTGATAATTTCTCTCTTAACTTTAAGTGAACGAGCAGCAATATCCATAAGCTTGTCAAGTCTTCTATAGAATTCCACAACATCTTCAGAAAGATATGCAATTCTGGGAAGATTGATTGTTACAACACCGATAGAACCTGTGCTTTCACCGCTACCGAAGAAGCCACCGCTCTTTTTACGAAGCTCACGAAGGTCAAGACGAAGTCTGCAGCACATTGAACGAACGTCACTGGGCTCCATATCGGAGTTAACATAGTTTGAAAAATAAGGTGTACCGTATTTTGCAGTCATTTCGAATAGAAGTTTATTGTTCTCTGTTTCAGACCAGTCAAAATCACTTGTAATTGAATATGTGGGAATGGGATACTGGAAGCCGCGACCGTGAGCATCGCCTTCAATCATAATTTCGATGAAAGCCTTATTTACCATATCCATTTCTTTCTTACAATCACCGTAAGTGAAATCCATTTCCTTACCGCCGACAATAGCAGGCATATCCTTAAGGTCAGCAGGAACTGTCCAGTCAAGAGTGATGTTTGAGAAGGGTGCCTGAGTACCCCAACGAGAAGGTGTATTCACACCGAAAATGAAGGATTCAAGGCATTTTTTAACCTGCTTGTAGTCAAGGTTATCAACCTTAACAAAGGGAGCAAGATATGTGTCGAAAGAGGAGAAAGCCTGAGCACCTGCCCACTCATTCTGCATAATTCCAAGGAAATTAACCATCTGGTTGCAAAGAGTTGCGAGATGGCTTGCGGGTGCAGGTGTAATCTTTCCGCGAACACCGCCAAGTCCTTCCTGAATAAGCTGTTTAAGAGACCAACCTGCACAGTAACCTGTAAGCATTGAAAGGTCATGAATGTGAAGATCACCGCTACGATGAGCATTAGCAACCTCTTCGTCATAAACTTCAGAAAGCCAGTAGTTCGCGGTAATGGCACCGGAGTTAGAAAGAATAAGACCACCTACTGAATAAGTAACTGTGGAGTTTTCTTTAACACGCCAGTCAGTAACAATAACATAGCTGTCAACAAGATCCTTATAGTCAAGAATTGTTGATTTCATATTACGGATTTTTTCGCGATTTTTTCTGTAAAGAATGTATGCTTTTGCAACATCTGCATAGCCTGCCTGAACAAGAACAGACTCAACACTGTCCTGAACATCTTCAACAGCAACAAGATTGTTGCTGATTTTGGGTTCAAAGTTTGCAGTAACCTTGAGTGCAAGGAAATCGATAATATTATCATTATACTGTTTGTTACATGCTTCAAAAGCCTGTTTGATAGCAATTGCAATTTTTTCAATATTAAAATCTGCAATTTTGCCATCACGTTTAATTACCTGATACATATTTCTCCCTCTTTCTTTATTATTTTCACATGATTTTTTCGAGTTTTCTTCGGGGGAACGCAAGTCCACCGAAGCGACCGTAAATGATAATAACAGATATGTTGCGTTTTGTCAACACATAAAACACAATATCTTGTGTTTATTTTCGGGAATTTTCCGAGAAAAACACAAGATATTGTCCAAGTTTTGTGAAAATATAGTAAATATGTACAGATATTCTCCCGTCTTTTTGTGTATTTTTTTGTCGAATTTCGAAAATAGAAAAATAGCACCACAATATATTGTGGTTGAAAACAATATATTGTGGTATATATTGGAATTAAATTCCTCTGATTTCTGCTTGTGGAATGTATATTTTTACCTTTTCCAGCATTTCATTCATAGTCGCTTTGCTTACACCCTTGCAGGAATTATCAATTAGCTGACCCGAATCAACAAAGTTCTGCAGATAATACCGCTTTGCGCCCTGAATCCATTTTGCAATCTCTTCTATATCATTAATGGTATGGAAATTTTCCGTAATGGTGGTTCTGAATTCATACTCTATTCCACTGTTTTTTATTAAGCTTATGCTTTTTTCAATGGGCGCAATATCAAAATCCTCTACTCCCACAGTTAATCCGTATTTTTCAGAAGAATTTTTTATATCCATTGCAATATAATCAACAAGACCAAGCTCCAGAATACCTTCAAGCTTTTCGGGAAAGCAGCCGTTTGTATCAAGCTTTATTGCAATTCCGGTTTCTTTGAGTTCATACAAAAAGCGTTCAATATCCTTCTGTAAAAGAGGCTCCCCACCTGTGATTGCAATCCCGTCAAGAACCTTTTTTCTTTTTTCAAGATGCTCAAAAATCTCCTCTTCCTCAAAATAATCATTATCCATTTCAGTAACAAGGAGCGCATTATGACAAAACGGACATCGCAGATTGCATCCTCCTGTAAAAACAGTGCAGGCTGTTCTGCCCGGGAAATCCAATAGAGTAAGCTTTTGAAAACCTTTAATCAACATTTTTATCACCGATAAAATTATACCTTGCAAAAAACTTTTAGTCAACTCACTATTTTATATATAAAACATAGCTTCTTTTTCAAATATTTTTCAAAATCCCAACATCTATACATTTTATATAATAAATTAACTGTATTTTGTGTATTTACATTTGGAAATATCTGTGTTATAATATCGATACGTATAAAGATATTTTGGAGGAAATTATCATGAAAACTAAAAAAGCTCTCGCTGTCCTTTTGGCGGTTGTTATGCTTGTAATGCCTTTAGCAGTATCGTCTTTCGCTGCAACGGCAAACGAAATTGTAACAGACCCCGTTAAAACAGCCTACAACGATTCTGAATACTTCAATCCCGTTGGCATTGTAATCACTTACAACGGTAAGGAAATCACTTACACCCCGGACAATTTAAAATTCCGTTTCGAGCCCGCTCTCAACGAATTGTTAACAGTTGAAACAACCGAGGTTGTTGTTTATTACAACAATGAAATAATCGGTACTGTAGGTGTTACGGTTGAACATGTACTTGGCGACCTTGTTCCTATCGATAATGGTCACGGAAAATATTGCTTAGGCTGCGGAACACTTCACGAGTTTGAGCCTCATGTTGTTACAAACTGGGTTCCCAATGATGATGGTGGCATTTTTCTTAACCAAACCCAAACCGGCACGTGTGATATCTGTGATGCTGAAGTTACAGAAAACATTCCCGGAACTGCTAAATTTGATTCTTTATTCAATCCTGACGCCATGACACCAACAGAGTTTAAGCTTGTTGATTATATTAGCAAAATTCTTGTTTCTCTTATCCAGATGTTAGTTGGCATCAAATAATTTTTGGAGGTCTTAAGCAATGAAAAAAATCCTTTCAATTGTTCTTGCACTTGCAATGGTCTTCTCCATATTAAGTATCAATGCTTCTGCTGAAGGAATTACTTATAATGGTACTGCTTCTATTGCAATTAAGGCAGACAACACTTTCAATCCCGATAACTTCGCTTATAATTTAACAATCAATGACGAAAAAGTAGGTGCTTTTGATGATTCTGACCCTACTTACACATATAAAATTAACTCAATGACCACATTCTCAGGTGAAAGTTATTTTGATGATCCTGAAGCATTCCTTGCTTATTTTGCATCAGAGGATTTCGATGGTGGTGCTATTAATATCGATTTCACAATTGAGTTTGATTCCAATAGAATTTTCGGTACTGTTGAGTATGTTTTCACTATCAAGGGCTTCTCTGCTCCTATTGACACCGGTGAATTAGGTGGTCTTTTAGGCGGTGTTGCAGGTGACGTTAGTGCTAACCTTCCTACAGATATCGTTTACAAAGATGTTGTTCCCGGCATCCCTACAATTGATGTTTCTTCAATCCAGATTAAGGGTCAGCCTGAAAAGAGCGACTACTATGACTATGAAAAGTTCGATCCCGACGGAACAAAGCTTGAGTTCGCTCTTTCCAACGGCGAAAGCGGAACATTTACTTATGATAAAGATAACGCCCATATGTTCAGCTTTACACCTTCTGCTTCCGAGCATCTTTCTTGCTATGATTCAGAAGTAGCAATATTTGTTGGTGGTATCCATGTTATCAGCACTCCTATCACAGTAAACCACAAATGGTCTGACGGCTATGTAAATATCACAACAGATAAATACACAACAAACAAACCCGGCTACCATGCTATTGTTTGTGAAGGTTGTGGCGAAACAAAAGATGCCCAGAATCACGTTGTAGATCCTACTGTTGAATGGACATACAATAATGACGAAACATTTGTTGCCAATGGTACAGAATCAAATACCTGCGTTGATTGCGGAACTGAGCTTATTCGTGATAAATTCCACACAGCAGGTTTCAACACTTCATTTGAAGATTTCCATTTCATTAAAGTTATCTTCGAATACATTAACGTGCTTCTCAGATTCATTGGGGCAGCAACATATTGATAATTTCCAACCTTCAATAATAAATCAACCGCTATTCGAAAGAGTAGCGGTTTTATTTTTTACAAATTCTATTTTCCCAATAACAGTAAATTCAAAATAATTATTGACAAATAAAAACCACTGTGTTATTTTATAACTGTAATAGGTGTGATATCACAGTTGCACCAAATCAGGAGGTGATGAAGTGATTATTATTGATCCAAGAAATCGAACACCGATTTTCGAGCAAATAAAAGAACAAATAATTAATTTAATCAATATCGGTGAACTAAAGCCCCACGACAAATTACCCTCAATACGCCAGTTGGCTTCGGATTTGGAGTTGAATGTTAATACAGTAAAAAGAGCTTTTCAGGAATTGGAAAGTGAACGTGTTACTTATTCTCTACCGGGAAAAGGTGTTTTTATTAGTGAAAATGCCGTTGCCAACCAAATTGTTTTAGAAAATGCAGAAGCGGAATTAAATCGTATTTTAGCTTCATCAAAAGCAAAGGGTGTTTCTTTAGACAGAGTTATTGCTTTGGCAAAAACCATATACGAAAAAGGTGATAAAAATGATTGAAATTAAATCCATAACCAAAAGCTATGGTGATTATAAAGCAATTGATAATATTAATATCACAGTTGAAGATTCTTCTGTTTTAGGTCTTGCAGGCTTCAACGGAAGTGGCAAAACCACATTATTAAATGTATGCGCAGGCATATTTAAACCCGACACGGGTTGTGTATTATTAGATGGTAAAAATGCTTTTGATAATGCAGTGGAAAGAGCTAGGCTTTTCTATCTTTCAGATAATTTTTATTTTCCTGTTGGTTCTTCAATAAAATCTGCCGGAAAATTTTACGCAAACTATTTTCCTGATTTCGATTTTAAGATTCTAAACTCAGTTCTCGAAATATTTGGGCTTGATGTAATGAAAACTGTGCGCAGTCTTTCAAAGGGTATGACAAAGCAAGCTGCACTTGCTATTGCCTTTGCTGCAAAGCCTAAATATCTTCTTATAGATGAAACCTTTGACGGACTTGACCCTCATAAAAAAGAAATTTTAAGAAAACTCCTTTTAGAATATATCAACGACACAGGTGCATCTGTAATTATAAGCTCTCACGATTTAGGAGAAATATCGGGAGTTTGCGACCATATCGCAATTATTAATGGTAAGAATGTTATTCTCAGCTGCGCAATCGAAGATGTAAGCGAGCATTTCAGACGAGTTAAAATGCTGTTTGCTCAACCTGTAACAGAAAGCACTTTTAAAGACATCAATTACCGCAAAATCAAGCTTTCAGGCAGAGCTGTGTCTATGATAGTGTGCGGTGATGTTCAAAGCGAAATTCAGAAGCTAAATTCTCTTGGTGCAGAAAGTGTTGAAACCTCTCTTCTTACTTTAGAAGAGGTATTCTCAGAAGAAACGGAGGCAGTGACTGATAATGAAAAAATCAAATCTATCTTTAAATAAAACAATTGCAAGAAAAGATTTAATAAATAGTTTTACAGTTTTATCCGCTCTTTTAATTATTATTTACGGAATTCTGATGTATCTTTTCACCCTTTCTCCCGAAACATCTGAAAATGGAGTGATAACATCCTCAATTGAGGCATCTTTATTTTCATTATCAATGCAAAGATATATCTTCTGCTATGAAACAGGAAGTGCTGTTCTTCTGACAGTTTTAGGCGGATTAGCCTTAGGATTAATCCAGTTTGAGTTTTTACACAGAAAAAAATATTGCTCATCTCTCTTCAGTTTCTCTGTCAGCAGAAAGAGATTATATTTCAACAGACTCATTTTACCCTTGGTTTTAATGATTATCTGCTCTTTGATTCCTCATTTCATTGCATTAAAAATAAACATTGATGCATTCGGCGTCAGCACAACCATGCTCTCCTGGTTTTTAATACATATATTAACCTTTGTTCAGATACTAACCACAACATATGCTATATCTGTTACTGCTTGTATGTTTACCGGAAGAACAATTGAGGCTGCTGCAGGAGCAATATCAATTGCATCTATACCAAGCGCAATCTGGTATGTAACTGAAAACTTATTTGAGCGTTTGCTTTTCGGTTATTTTGATAGCTCTATACTCGTAAACTTTGACCCCACATATTTATGTGTTGCTATATTCTGTTCTCAAATTACAGGTCATTATGCAATTAACACACCCATAAGCAGTACTTATATCTGGCATCTTGTTTGCTCGATGGTATGGATTATTCTGAGTATAGTTTTAATGCTCTCTCTTGCACCTTATTTCAGCAAAAAATACAAACCTGAAAACTCAGGCTTCAAGGGTATTAATAAAGGAATGGTTTTTATAATCTCCTTTACTATCCCCTTCTACCTTACTGCACTTTTCGCTGAAATTCTTGAAACCTATCTTTACCCGAACATTTCACTCAATTCAAATTTGAGTATAGTTATTCTATCAGCTCTCATAAGCTTTGCCATTTCCATCGTTTGCGGTATCTTAATCCACTTTACTCATAAAAAGCTTAAAATCTCTCTTATAAGCGGAGCAACCTTAGCAGGCTCAATAGCAGTTATTACAATTTTGAGTCTTACAGGAATATTTGGTGCATACAATAAAATCCCCGACACTAGCGAAATCGAAAAAATTGAAGTTGAAGCACCTTTTTCCGAGTTTTTCCCCGATTTAGACCTTTACACTGATTTCTCAATGCAACTTGTTTACAACTCTACTACCGCTCTTTTAATAAATGAAAAGGAAGATATTGAAATTGTTCGCAATCTTCATGAAAAGGCTTCCGAAAGGTGCGAAAACGCAACTGCATCAAAACTATGCTTAACTTATACATTAAAGGATGGTTCAAAAATAACACGAGATTACAGATACCTCAGCGAAGAAGTTACTGAAGAGATAATTAAGCTGTGGGATACACAAGCAGCAAAGGAAATGTACAAACGATGCTTGTTCCCCAAATACGAAGGCGTCGAAGCTCTTGACTCTGATCCCGATTATACTCTCGGATATTATGAGCAACCTCATATTATGAATTACACAGATGAAGAGGCAGTTCTGAAAATAACTGCAAAAGACGGCACTGAGCATTCAATTTTGGACGAAGTCAGCGAAAGGGATTTCATAAGACTTAAGAATGCAATTTATAAAGATATATGTGAATTGAATTCATCAGAATGGTTCACACCCGAAAAACCCCAAATCGGCAAAATATCCTTTAGCAATGCAAACTACCAGCAATTCTCAGGAAGAAAAATATTGGTGGATTTTTACATCAATGAAAACATGAAAAACACCATCAAGGCTCTTAAAGAGATTAATCTTTATAAATATTTTGAAAATAAAAAAGATATAGAAGGAGTTCTTGTGGCTGACATTAGAGATTATGTCTATTGGCATGGTGGTATGCTCTTTGATGAAAACGCAAGAACCATTCATCAACCATATTTCATTTCTGATATTGATGGTTACTGCTGGTCTTTATATGGCACTCCGTTTGATGATTATGAACAACCACCCGTAAAGGAAATTACCGATAAACTTGAAATAAAGTCCTTAACTGAAAAAGGGTATATAGCTTATAACATCTTAAACAATGGAAGAATTGTTTTTGTAAAGTACACAGATGAAACATATTCATCCTATGTTATACCTTATGAAAAATAGAAAGGTGATACTATGAACAAGCTTTTTAAAATTGCAATTGTTGCTGTATTTGCCATTGCTTTGATTTTATCAGGTTACTTTTTCATATATTTACCCAATTATTACGATATTAAAATTGGCATTTCAACTCCTGTTGAAGCAGATGGGCAATACTTAGAAGATTTTATAATAAGCTACGACCATATGCCTGAAAGCAAAATACCTATGGCAGAAGAATTAACAAAAGCTAAAAACGATTTCAGAATGGAATTCTATAATGAGCACAAGGAAGACGATTATCATATTGAAGTTGATATCAAGGTTGAAAAAGGCAAAACAATTGTAACTTATGCCGGCACAATAACTGACAGCAAAACAAGTGGCACAGAACCATTTGAAAAAGAATTTGTTCACGATTTCATTCTCACGAAAAAAGTGCAATATTAAGAAGGCGGGTGTGTTACTTATGAAAAGAAAATTGTTAGCGCTTATTCTTGCATTGGTTGTTACATTTTCAATCGCAGGTGCTTGGTATTACACCTCTTATCCGACTATCAGTGTCGGGAAGCTGGAGGGCTCAAGTAGTGATAAATTCGAAGAAGAATTTCACAGTGAGCACTTAAGCATTGTTACAGCAGTAGCCGGTTTCTTGCCTGATTCTCCTCTACAAAGAAGAAAAATTGATGAAGTTATGAAATGGAACGATCCCATCATACTTGAACTTACAGAACACAGTAAGGAAGGCGGATTAGCCTATAATATTGAAGTTTCAGGTGAAATAGAAGACGGTAAAACTACTTTACGATATGAGGGCTATATAATTAAAAAAGACGGCAAAAGAATAGACTACAAGCAAGAAAAGACCTTTGATTTCGTTCTATGTTCAGAAAAAAGATTTTTCACCGATAAACTCTGATATATAAATATTAAAAGAAGTTGGATTCCTCGGAATCCAACTTCTTCGTTTATTCAGTATATTCAGTTATCTCAAGAACCTCACCGGCAACCCCTGTTTCAAGAGCTTCGACACCTTTAAGCTTCTTTTGAATAATATCATTTCTGTGACGGGCTTCGTCAAGAGATTTTCCAGCCTCGTCGATTTTCTTTCTTGCTTTTTCAAGAACATTACCAAAGGTTTCGTACTGAGTTTTTGCTGCACCAAGAAGCTTTCTGACCTCATCAGCCTTCTCATTAATTGCCATAGCCTTGAAGCCCATAGCAAAGGAATTAAGAAGGGCGGTTATTGTTGAAGGTCCTGCAATCATCACATTCTGCGCCTGAAGCTTTTCTGCAATACCGCTTTTTGATGATGCAATCTCTGCATAAAGACCTTCAGTTGCAAGATAAAGAACTGCAAAGGGCGTTGTCTGAGGAACAACTATGTATTTCTTGATATCTTTTGCTTCTGCAAGAACTCTGTCTTCAAGAGCCTTTCTTGCTACCTGCAAGCCCTCAGGGTCTGCCCTGTCTGCGGCATCGCAAACTCTTACATAGTCTTCCAACGGAAATTTCGAGTCAATAGGCAAGAAGATATCTTCACCATTCTTATCGCTGTTAGGAAACCGAATTGCAAATTCAACATGCTCGCTGTTATTTTTCGGTGAATAGTTCTTAACATAAAGGCCGGGAATTGTCTGGTCGAGAATCGCCTCAAGCTGAACCTCTGCCCAGGTACCTCTCGCTTTAACATTAGTAAGAATTCTGTTAAGTGATGTAACATTAGTAGTTACACCCTGAGAAAGCTCCTTCATTTCACCAAGAGATTTATAAACATTTTCAAGCTGCTCAGAAACAGTTTTGAAAGAAGAATTAAGGCGGGTTGAAAGAGTAGCGGTCAGCTTTTCATCAACGGTTACTCTCATTTCCTCTAATTTCTTTTCGTTGCTTTCCTGCATTTTGGAAATAGACTCACCTATTACCTTTGACTGCCTTTCAGAGCTTTGAATATTTTGCTCCTGAATAGACTTTAAGGATGCAGAAATCTTATCGGTTAAATCAATTCTGCTCTGATAATTTTCTTTAAGCATCAAGCTTAATTTATCTTCAATTTTGCCGAGTGCTGCAGTTGTTTCATCGCGGGATTCCTTACCCGCTCTCGCCATTTCCTCACGGTTACGGCGAAATTCTTCATAAATTGCATCGTTGTTTTTATTCTTCTTTAATGAAAGAACAAGAACAATGCAAACAATTGAAAGTGCAACAGTTAATGCTCCGAATAATATAATCAAAATTTCTGTATTCATAAAACACCTACAAAAGCTGCCAGTCGCCAGCTACCAGCTGCCAGTTTTTCAAAACTTTAAACAATAATTTTGTCAGATTGTAGTAGATTTGCGGAATTGCGAAACGCTGGCGTACAAAGGTGCGTCAAGTTGAACAAAACACGAAGATGGCGTAATATAAGAAAATTATTTATCTTCCCAATTTTTTGAGCGTTCAACAGCCTTGTGCCACCCTTTGAGCATTTGCTCTTTTGTTTCGCCATCAATAGTTGGAATAAAGATTCTGTCAACCTCGCGAACGCGCTCAATTTCATCAAAATCTTTCCAAAAACCAACTGCAAGACCTGCCATATATGCAGCACCCAAAGCGGTTGTTTCAACAAGCTTGGGACGGTTAACCTTTGATGAAGTAAGGTTTGACTGAATCTGAAGAAGAATGTTACTTACAGATGCCCCACCGTCAACGCGCATTTCACTCATTAAAATACCACTGTCTTTAGACATTGCCTCAACAAGGTCTGTTACCTGAAATGCGATGCTTTCAAGAACTGCTCTTGCAAAATGAGCTCTGTTTGCGCCACGAGTCAGACCCATAATGCAGCCTCTTGCATACATATCCCAATAAGGTGCACCAAGACCTGTAAACGCAGGAACAAGATAAACGCCGTTTGAATCTTTTACGCTTTCTGCAAGGAAATCGCATTCACTCGGCTCAGAAATAAGTCGCAACTCATCTCGAAGCCATTTTATAACAGAACCTGCATTAAATGCACTACCCTCAAGGTCATAAGTAACCTTACCGTTAATACCCCAGGCAATACCTTCAATAAGATTATTTTTTGAGCGAATACGCTTTTCACCTGTGTTCATAAGTAAGAAGCAACCTGTACCGTATGTATTCTTTGCCTGCCCTGCCTCAAAGCAAGCCTGACCGAAAAGTGCTGCTTGCTGGTCACCAATAGCACCTGAAATCGGTATACCTGCCAAGGCTTTAAGACCGGGAATATCTTCAGAAACATAACCATAAACAGAACTGCATTCTCTAACCTCAGGGAGAATGCTCATAGGAATTCCAAGCTCACTGCAAAGCTTTTCATCCCAACAAAGCTTTTCAATATCGAAAAGCATTGTTCTTGCAGCATTACTGTAATCAGTGATATGAACCTGCTTGTTTGTCATATTCCAGATAAGCCAGGTTTCAACAGTACCAAAAAGAAGCTTTCCATCTAAAGCGAGAGTTCTTGCTTCAGGCACGTTATCAAGAATCCATTTGATTTTTGTTGCACTGAAATAAGCATCGATAAGAAGACCTGTTTTTTCTTTTACATAATCTTCCAATCCGCTTTCTTTAAGCTTTTCGCAAATGGGTGCAGTTCTTCTGCACTGCCATACAATCGCATTATACACAGGCTTACCTGTATCTTTGTCCCAAAGAATTGTTGTTTCTCTCTGGTTAGTAATACCTATAGCAGCAATTTCTTTCGGATCAATTTTTCCGTATTCAATCGCTGCAGAAAGTGAACGTAGCTGTGAATCGAGAATTTCATAAGGGTTATGCTCAACCCAACCCGTATTGGGGTAAATTTGTTCAAATTCATACTGAGCCTTTGAAACAATTCTGCCTTTTTTATCAAAAACAATTGTTCTTGAGCTTGTTGTTCCTTGATCAAGAGCGAGCACATATTTTTTCATTTTATAACCCCCATTTTATTTTTCGTTCCATATAAAGCTTTCATAATCAATCGTATGTTCTTTTTCTATTGTTATTCCTTTCAGGTTTGCAAGGCTCGAAAAACTTGCCTGCGCCACATAAACATTTGATTGGTAAGTAATCTTATAGGATTTCACGTTATGCTTATTACTTTCCACATCCACCACAACAGTAAGAACGCAATCTTTAAACTGCCTGAACATTGCTCCTCCACCTGATGTGCTTCCCATTAGCTTAAGGAGAGTACTGTCCTGTTCTTCTATCATCGCAGAGGTATCCATAACCTTTGAATATGCCGAATGCATGGCAGTTTCGATTTCGGTATCAGGAAGGGCAATTTCTATTGTAATTTCCTTTGCTTCAGAATCGTAAGATGCTCTTGAACCATAAATATCTGAAACAGATAAATCTGATACATAATCCTCATTTTCAACGGAAACAGCTGAAAAATCCTGACTACCAAATGGAATAACCGTAACAATATTTTCTTTGTCGTCTTCTGTCATATGCTCTTCGACCATAGAAGCAATTCCTTCAGCACTTGTTCCGAAGCTGAATGCCGGAAGCTCTACCGTTTTTATGTCAAAATTCAAAAGCTTATCGTTTTCCACTTTAGTAATAGTTGCGGCAATCGACTTTTTATTTGAAGCGGAAACATTTTTTATTTTATTTAAAGCTCCGTTAAAGTATTCAACAAGATTTTCTTCGCTCTCAAATGCATCTCCGCCATCAAAACCTTTGAATGCACCTGAAGGTTGAAGAGAAGCAAGTCCCACTGCACCACGAAGAATTTGGCGAGCATCAAATATTGTAATCTTTCCGTCAAAATTAATATCCGCGCGGGCCAGCTGAGATTTACTCGGAGCTTTAACGCCTGCTGCCAATTTAAGAACTATGCGTGCATCTTCAATTTTAACTTCTTTGTCCCCATCCAAATCGCCATAAATTATATTTTCTTCATATGCTGCTGTAGCACCGAGTGATGCTGAAATAATACAACTCAAAAGCGAAACTACAGTAAGAATAGATATAAACCTTTTAAACATCTGCACCATTCCTTTACTTAATAGCCTCTAAAATATCTTTTACAGAACCTAAAATATATTCGGGTCTTACATCACTTTTTTCATAATCTTCCATTGTAGTTTCACCTGAAAGCACAAGAACTGATGTAACACCTGCGTTTATACCTGTTTTAACATCGGTATAAATTCTGTCACCTACCATAGCAATTTTTTCGTAAGGTACATTTTCTCTGCTTGCGAGAATATCAATCATTGTTCTGTCGGGTTTACCCAAAAAAACAGGTCTTCTCTTTACCGCATTTTCAAACATATCCGCAAAGCTTCCGCAGTCCGGAAGATATCTTCCTCCCTCAATCGGGCAAACCATATCAATATTTGTTGCATAATAATCTGCGCCTGCATCAAGAAGGTCGCAAACTATACGAATTTTTTTATAATCAAGCTCAGTATCATATCCCAAAAGAACTGTATCTGCGCCAATACCATCCTCGCTGATTTTCACACCATATTTTTTAAGTTCGGTTTTCAGAGATTCTGTTCCGCAAACATAAACGAGCGAATCCCTCTTTTTTTCCTGCAAAAACATCCCTGCCGCCATACCGGAAGTAAAAACATTTTCTTTTTCACAAGGAAAATCCAACGAACGCATTTTCTCAACATAATCCATTGCATTTTTTGAGGAGTTATTTGTAAGGAAGATAAAGTTTTTTCCTTGCTCTTTAAGTGTGCAAAGAAATTCTTTTGCTCCGTCAATCGGGTCATAGCCTAAATTGACCGTACCATCCATATCAAGTAAATATAATGTAATATCCTTTAAATCTACCATAGTATTACCTTCCGTAAAGTCTGTTTAATTCTCTTAATTCGTTTTTATTTATCAGATTCAATTGTTCTTTAGTTATTCTGTAAAGCCAATTTCCCTCTGCTCTACCGGGAACATTAAGTCTGGTATCGCTGCCATATCCCAATAAATCCTGTACAGGGAAAATTGCAAGACCTGCATTACTTGCCATAATAGTTCTGATTATCGCCCTACAGCCTCTTTCATTCCATTGATTTTCATCACAAACACAGTAATGCATAATCTCATTTTTTTGGTCTGTGGGCGTTTCCCAAAGGTACCCTAAAAGTGTATTGTTGTCATGAGTTCCCGAATATGCCACACAATTATTAATATAGTTATGGGGTTTATGAGGTGTATCCCCGCCAAAAAAGCCAAACTGAAAAACTCTCATTCCGGGGAAACCGCTTTCCTCTACAAGCTCAATAACTTCTTTAGTTATATCGCCTAAATCCTCTGCAATTATAAGTTTATCTTCCGAAACGCTTTTTATTGCATTTATAAGCTTCATTCCCGGACCCTTTACCCATTCACCCTCTTTGGCAGTTTTTGCATCTCCTTTTACTGCCCAGAAGCTTTCAAAGGCTCTGAAATGGTCTATTCTTATTCCGTCAAAAAGCTGAAGATATGAAGAAACTCTGTCCTTCCACCAATTAAAGTTTTCTTTCTCCATTGCGGACCAATCATAAAGAGGATTTCCCCACAGCTGACCATCCTCTGCAAAATAATCCGGCGGAACACCTGCCACATCTGTCATTTTGTTGTTATCATCAATAAGAAAAAGCTCTTTATTAAAATACACATCTGAAGAATCAAAGGAAACATAAATAGGCACATCACCTATAATCTTTATACCCTTTTCATTTGCATAGCTTTTGATTTCTGCCCATTGGTAAAAAAATTCGTATTGAATAAAACGCCATCCAAACTCTGTCTTTTTACAGTAGGCATTGTCTTTCCATAATGTCCATTCTTTATTTTCATTGGCATCCTTAAGTGCCATAAATGTACAGAAATCCTTAAGGTGTCTGTTCTCATCAATAAATGCATTTATTTTTTTCTTCTCTGCATCATTCACTCTCTGTGAAGCTGATATAAGCAATTCAACTCTTTCGTTACGTAACCTTTCGAACTCACAGGAATATGGTGTACTTTGACGTGCATCGTTCAATTCCTCTTTGGTTAAAAGACCTTTATCACACAATTTTTCTAAATCCACAAAATAGGGATTACCCGCAAAAGTTGAGTAAGACTTATATGGAGAATTACATTCATCGATAAGACCGAAAGGCAGAACCTGCCAATACGAAAAGCCGCTATCAAAAAGGAAATCTATAAACTCTTTTGCGGCTTCACCAAAGCTACCGCAGGAGTATTCCCCCCAAAGAGATGATACGTGCAGAAGCACTCCGCTTTTTCTTTCCATTAAAAATTCACCTTTCGAATCTCAGGAGTAACCATTTCACCTAAAGACATAATTACATATAGTACAGTATATCACATTATACTGTTTTTTGTAAATAGCGAAAGCATTAAAAGAATGTAAACAAAATAAAACCCTCCGATTAATCGGAGCGTAATTTTATGTGAAACTATTGCTTATTTTACAGATGCAACAAGCTCACCGAAAGCTTCAACAAATGTTGAACCTGCTGTATCGCAGATAACATTGATTTCCTCGTTCTCTGAGAACATTGAATGATATTCATTATCTCTGAGAACATAACCTGCCTGGTCATTGCAAAGGCCGTATACCATTACATTTTCACAGGATGTTAATTCTTTAAGAGGAGCATACTGCCATTCTTCACCGTACCAGGAAGCATCACCTGATTCGGGTCCGCCATAAATAAGAGCGGGTTCAAATTCACCGGGGCAAAGGAATATAGCAACCTCATTGCCAAGCTCCATATAACCGATCTCGGTAATCATCTGATAATCATCTTCGGTCTTAACAATAACAGGGTTAAGCACATCTTCACGAGCAGCAAGTGTGAGAATTTCATTTGTAACATCAAGACGTACTTCCTGCATCTTAATATTGAGAACAGCCTTAAGTTCAGCATCATTATCAATTGCAATAACTCTGTCTGCAACTGCTTCACCATATGCTACCATTCTGTCTATGCCATCCATATCTTCCGGAAGGTTAAGAGTGTCACAATCAGTTGTAATTGCAAGTTCAGCACCTTGAACATAAACTACATTTGCACCTGTTTCCATTTTAATTTTTCTTTCAATGTAGTAGGGGAAGTCTGCTGTAAGCTCATCAGGACCTGCGCCAAGCATTGTACAGTGGATACCTGCTTCAAGAACCCATATTTGTTGTGAACCATCATTGGGTACAAAACGAAGTCTGTTAATATTGGGGTCATAAGACTGAGGGTCACGCTTGTCATAGATAAGTTCGCCAATATCCGCAGAACCATAGTAAAGCTTACCGGGTTTCATGGAGTTAACCGCTCTCTTCATAGCAAGAACAGTTTTTGCATAGAGGTTTTCCATAAATTCCTGATTCTTTTCAACTTTAAGATCCTCAAGAATACCACCTGCCGCAGCATTACCTGTGTTGAAGAGGAGAGCCTGTGCAAGAGGAACGTTCATACCAAGAGTATCAATACAAGAATGCTGATGGAGAACAGAAACGTTAATAGCTATAACATTGTTCTTTGCAGCAAATTCTTCCATTCTTTCACGGATAATCTGAATATCTCCGCGAGATATACCGAAACCGTCAATAACTGCCTGAATAACTACACCGCTGATACCGTCTGACACTGCATAAACGCGAACTCTCTGGTCATCAATAACTCTTACGGGAACACGACCTGCAATGGGTTCAAGTGTGCCTGCAAGGAAATAGTCTCCGCTTGTTGCATCTATACCGTCAAGAAGGGAAGCACCTGAATAGCCCATTTCCCATTTTGCTTTGCGATTAACCTTTTTGTCAAAGGTATCTTCGCCCTCATAGAAATATTCAGGAACATACTCGTCCTGTGTAACCCACTGGTCTTCATAACCGGGCCAGAACTGATTCAAATATGTAAGAACGAATGAAATAAGCTTGTCAATAAGTGTGTTGAAAATATTTTCGATACTGAAGTTAGCAATTGATGTATCTGCTGCACCAACAGGAACTGCAACTACCGAAAAAGCAAGAATAAGTGACAGTACAACTGCCAATACTTTTTTAGACATAAGTTTGCCTCCTTATATTATCATACACTGTGATTATACGACTTTTCTTTTAAATAATCAATACATATTTATACACTGGGAATTTCTTTGGTATTTTTAGCCAATTCCTCTTCTATCATTTTGTTGATATTGTTCTTACCCATATGTCTGTATGGTTTCTTTCTCAATATCAAATACATAATTACGGCGCCTATCGCATTACAGATTGCATCTTCCATTGTATCCATAATTGCAAAACGGGCTTCAAGGCGCTCCGGTTCAAGAGGAATAAGCATAAACAATTTTTCTAATCCGCCCGCTTCTTCAATTGCAAGCTCAAGGCTCCAATGCTGAGCGTCTCCGCCAAACCACTGGTCAAATGTGAACTCAAACAATTCCCAACCTGCTGCAAAAACAAATGCAATACCAAAAGCACCAAGAGTAATATATTTAGCCGGAACTACAAGCTTATCTCTTAACTGCATTGCACAAATAAGCTCATAGCTTATGAACACCGCTTCCATGCATCCAAATAAATGCAGTGCCTTATCATAAGCAGGAATTATGTAATAGAAATTAAGAAATGCTCCGCCGAATGAAGCCAGGAAAAATCCGAGAATTGTAATATTCTGAAAATACGCAGAAAAATAACGAGGAAATGTTTTAGCAGGGAAAGCCTGACAAATCTCAAAGGCAAACATACCTAAAAGGTTTGCCGCCATTTGCATAGGCTGATACATTCCCAGCTCGTCCGACTCAACAAGACGAAGAATAATTCCGCCAATCATTAAAATTCTTAAAATCCACCAATATACGAGCTCCCAGGGTTTACACATACTGAGAACTCTTTTAAAATAACCTTTGCCCATATCTATTCTCCTAAAAAGTTTTGTCCTGTAGATAATACCAAAATCACACCGTTATATTTTTCTTTTTTGGAAAATAAAAGTTAAGAAAAGCCTAAATATCAAAAAATTTTTATGGTTAATAGCAAATTTATTAAATTATGTTGAAAATTTCACAAGTTAAATGTATAATGTAAAGTGGATTTTAGTGGAGAGATTAGGAGGATTAGTATGGCTAAACGTGACGGCTATATTTCCTGGGATGAATTTTTTATGGGTGCGGCTATGCTTTGTGCTGAACGAAGCAAAGACCCCAATACACAGGTAGGTGCTTGCATCGTAAATGACGAAAACAGAATTCTTTCTGTTGGTTACAACGGCTTTCCTGCCGGTTGTGATGACAATGTTTTTCCCTGGGACAGAACCGGTGACGACCCCTACGATACTAAATATCTCTACGTTTGCCACGCAGAGCTTAACGCAATTCTCAACTGTCGCGGAAGAAGCCTTGCAGGAAGCAGAATTTATGTTGCGCTCTTCCCTTGCAACGAATGCGCAAAAGCTATCATTCAAAGTGGCATAAAGGAGGTAATTTATCTCTCTGATAAATATGCCGAAACATCTTCGACCAGAGCATCAAAAAGAATGTTTGATGCTGCCGGAGTCAAATATACAAAGCTTGTTCCCACAAAAAAGGAACTTGTTCTCAACTTAAGAGAAGAGGATATATAATCGGCTTTGCCCCGATAATTTTGCATCTTGCGTTTTGCATTTTGCATTAATCGGTAAAAGATGGTTTATAAAAAATTAATTATATAGGAGTGTTCAAAATGCCTTTAGTAAACGCAAAAGACATGCTCACAAAAGCAAAAGCAGGCCAATACGCAGTTGGTCAGTTCAACATCAACAACCTTGAATGGACAAAATCCATTCTCCTTACCGCTCAGGAAATGAATTCACCGGTAATCCTTGGTGTATCCGAAGGTGCAGGTAAATATATGTGCGGCTTCAAGACAGTTGCTTCTATGGTTAAAGCAATGATTGAAGATCTCAACATCACAGTTCCTGTTGCTCTTCACCTTGACCACGGTTCATATGAAGGTGCTAAAGCTTGCATTGCAGCAGGTTTCTCATCAATTATGTTCGACGGTTCACACTACCCCATCGACGAAAACATCGCAAAAACAAAAGAACTCGTTGCTACTTGCGAAGAATTAGGTCTTTCTCTTGAAGCAGAAGTTGGTTCTATCGGCGGTGAAGAAGACGGCGTTATCGGCGCAGGCGAATGTGCTG
>JAZUOL010000049.1:0-2183 GCA_045604605.1 Acutalibacteraceae bacterium
ACAAATTCTAATTTGGAGAAGTATTTATTATGGCTATGTGGAATCCATGGCGAGGTTGTAAAAAATGCAGTGAAGGGTGTCTGCATTGCTATATACACAAGGGCGATGCAAAACGTGGTGTTAATACAAACGACATTGTTAAAACAAAAGATTTTTATAAACCTACCGAGAAGCTGAAAAATGGCAACTATAAGATGAAAAGCGGAACGGTTTATATGTGCTTTTCAACAGATTTTCTGATAGAAGAAGCAGACGAATGGCGAAATGAATGTTGGTCTATGATAAAAGAGCGACAGGACTGCACCTTTCTTTTTCTCACAAAACGCATTGAAAGATTTGTGGATTGTATCCCTGACGATTGGGGCGATGGATATGAGAATGTTGTTGTGTGCTGTACTGTTGAAAATCAAAAAAAGGCAGATGAAAGATTGGCGTTATTTGAATCGCTTCCGATAAAGCACAAATGCATTACTGCACAACCGTTGCTTGAAAGAATAAATATTGAACCGTATCTTGATAATATTGAGCTTGTAGTTGTCGGTGGAGAGTCGGATGAATTTGCAAGACCTCTTGATTATGCCTGGGTGCTTGACATCCGTGAGCAGTGCATCAGAAAAAATGTCAGCTTTGAATTCAGACAATGCGGAACACATTTCATCAAAGACGGAAAGAAGTATAAATTACAGACCAAAGACCTTTGTAAGCAGGCAAGGCTTGCAGGGATTGATTATAGAAAACAAGAATTTGACGAGGTTTAATATGGCGATAACAATAAATATTTACTATTCAGGCATAAACGGTAATGCGAGAAAATTTGCAGAAGAGATGCTTTCAAGCGGTGTTGTTGATAAAATCCGAGCTGAAGAAGGCAACCTTAAATATGAATACTTTTTTTCAATGAATGATAACGAAGCCCTGCTCCTGATTGACAGTTGGAAAAATCAGGATGCTCTTGACAATCACCATGCCTCACCAATGATGCAGAAAATTATTGAATTGCGTGAAAAATATAATCTGACTATGAGGGTTGAAAGATATATTACCGACGAAAAGGGAATTCCTGAAAATGATAAGGCTTTTATAAAAGAATAGGTTATCCGGATTTAGTTTAACAGCAACAGACAGTTGCTTGATTATAAATCGCATCATCACTATAATATTATTGAGGTGATAACAATATGGAAACTAAAGATATTATTCTTGAATTGAGAACTAAAAAAGGTTTATCTCAGGATGAACTTGCTGAGAAGATTTTTGTAACCCGTCAGGCAGTATCCCGTTGGGAAAATGGTGAAACCACACCTAATACAGAAACCTTGAAGCTGTTGTCAAAACTATTTGATGTATCTATCAATACACTTTTAGGCTCTCCAAGACAGCTTATCTGTCAATGCTGCGGTATGCCACTTGAGGATTCAACCATCAGCAAAGAAAAAGACGGTATTTTTAATGAAGAATATTGCAAATGGTGTTATGCTGACGGTGAATATATGTATCACGATATGGACGATTTAATTGATGTCTGTGTCGGACATATGGCAAATGAGCAGTTTACACCCGAGCAGGTACGGGCATATATGAAGGATATGCTTCCGAAACTTGATTATTGGAAGACATATAAATACCTCGGCGGTGCAGAAAAATTCGAAGAATTCAAGCAACAACTCATCTGCGAGTTTAATGATTTGCATATTGAGGGAATGCCCAAGGTTGAAAAGCTTAATGCACTTGTAGGCGGATATATTAATCTCGAATACCATCTTCCCAACGGTCAGACTGTAAAATTTCTTGATGATAACGCAACATATCTCGGCAATCAGCTTGAGTGTGAATTTGGTGGTGAGCGTTGTTTCGGTATTGCCGCTAATATGGATTTTTTACTCGTATGCACTTATGAAGAAAACGGAGAAAATCCGGAATTGGTTGTATACAAAAAGAGATAACTATATTGTTAATCCTGCCGAAAGGCTTGATTATAAATATTTTAAAGGAGATTGCTTTTTGAAGAAAACAATCAAAACACTGGAGATTGTATTCTAACCGGGAGGTTAGTGCAAATACAATCTCGCACAAACCTCCCAGCATTGGAGTCAACAATCATCAGGAGGAAAAACAATGAACAAAAATGACTACATCATTCGTTTAGAAAGAAAAGAAGAATACAGAGAAGTTGAAAACCTTGT
>JAZUOL010000050.1:0-34252 GCA_045604605.1 Acutalibacteraceae bacterium
ACAACGTTACCATCAATATCTTTATCCGTACTTGTCATAACACAGTAATAGTAAGGATAAGGTTTTGAATCATCAGGATTATACGTTTTATCAGTATAACCTTTTAGTAGGATATCGTTGCCCATTTTATTATCTTTTGAGCCATACCATTGATAAGTTCGGTTGAAACCACGTGCATCAAATTCAAGTGGCTCGTATGAATATTTATCCCAAATGGGCTCAATATCCTCAACAATAGCAGTTTCTTGAGATATGTTTATGAACTGAACACCATTTTTTTCTGCCCATTGTTCAGCATAACTTTCTTCACCTGATGTGCCATAAACTACATATTCAACAAAATCATTTTTATAATCGGTTGCAGGAACGCAATATTGTAAAGTTGAAGGGAAAGATAGTTCAACTGAAACAGGACGATAATATAGAGCATATATTGGTCTAACAACGTCATTGAAACTTGTTATGGTATTGGGCAAATCATATATGTATTCAACATTAGATAATTCAAGGCGTTTAATAGCTGAATGTTGAAACGCATTCTTACCAATTGTTGTGAATGCTGGCAAATCAAGTTCCGTTAAAGAACGACATTCATAAAACATCAATTCTGATGAACTTGGATCATCCTTATTATATGATACACTTTCATTAAAATCATCATATGTAAGGAAATCGGCTTTTGGAGCATATATAACTCCAAGGGAAGCAAAATCATAAAAGGCTTGCGAGCCTATTTGTTCACAATTAGGCAGATATATTTCACCAATATAACTACCTGTTTTCCAAAAAGCTTCTTTACCAACAGATTTAACTTTTGGAAAATTCATCCACGACAACTTGCATCCATTGAATGCTCGCATCATTATTCTTTCGCAATTAGGAAAATCCAATTCTATAACATTTTTTAAACTAACAAAAGAATAATACCCAAGAACTTTTATATTTTCCCCTGCAATAAATCCTAAAGTTTCACTTCTCATAAATGGACCAATTTGTTCATTAGAATTTTTTTGAATTCTATCGAAAATTTCAAATGTTGCACCAAGATATTCAACAGTATCAGGAAGTATTATTCCATAAAGTTCAGCTGTATCAAAGCCACTGCTATATGCAATTTCTTTTACCGTTATCCCATTTATAATCTCAGGGATTTTAAGATATTTTACAGTACCCGTATATCCTGTTATTATACCATCATCAGTAATTGTAAACATATCATCAGTTCCAAGAACCAATGAGCATATGTCTTTTGTTACATAATTACTTCTGTTACCATTTTTATACGCTACAGCTCTGATTCTTAAATCATCATCCAAGAAGCGAATTGGCTCTGTGTATAAGGTTCCGTTTGTTGGAGAAGGATAAGAGTAATCTGTAGTATAGTAAATGTCGGCACCATCTTCCGCTGATAATTTTAAACAAACTTCACCTACATATCGACCTGAATCAAGACTAAAAGCAGGATCTTCTACTGTATCTAATCCAAATAATTTTAATGGGTTTACAATACCGCTGCCAAATAAATCTGTTACATATTTTTCATCTGTGCCGTCTCCGCTATTTTTGATTATACGAACACGCTCATCAAAGGGGATCGTTTGGTGGGTAGCATAAAACATAGCATACACACTTGCTATGAAAGGTGATGAAAAAGATGTACCGTCCATTAAATAGATTTCATTGTTTAAACTCAATAACGGCATCTCCGCACCCGGAGCCAAAACATCAATTGGTTTGCCATAGGCTGTAAAATATGCGGGTATATGTTCTTTATTGGATGCACCTACAGAGATGACCTTTTCTGATGTATTAAGAGGACTTGCATTTACAATTCCTATATCTCCTACCTGATTTCCTGCTCCAGCAACAATTATACAAGATTTAGAATAGGCATAGTCAATTATAGTAGCCATCATACTATATTCACCAGGGAGAATAAAACTACAGTTAATAACATCGGCACCTTTATTGACTGCATGTAGAACTGCTGTACACGCAAGTGCCAAACTCTCAATAGCACCATAACTATTCAAACAGCGATAGTTAGCAATTTTTACATTTGGTGTAGTACAGTTGGCAATAACACTTGAAACCATAGTTCCGTGTCCATCATAACCCTGTTCAGAACCCTCGTCACCATCACCGGCATTATTGAAACCTGTCGGTATCAATCTATCTTCTAAATACTTACAATTTAAATCCACACCGGAATCCACAACTGCTACAACAACTTCAGGCAAGTTTTGACCTTTGTATTTTTCTAAAATCATATCCATTCCTGTTGACTCTAAGTACCACCCATTTTTATAATCTTCGTAAGTTAATTCAAAACTGTCAGAAGTCTCTTCTGATGTTAAAGTAACAGCATTGTAGGAAATATCATATTCAACAGAAATAATATTCGGATCGTTTTTGTATTGCTCATAGGCGTAATTTGTGTCTTTTTCGTTTTCGAATTGAACAATATAGAAATTAAAGAAACCGCTTACAACATCAACCGCATTATATGTATCAATAGGTTTGTCGGACTGAACAATAAGGCGAGGGCAATAATTGATTTCTATTTCTTCGTCTGTATTTTCCGGTAATTGTTCTTCCTCAATAAAATCGGGAGTAACAAACTCGGAATCACCGTATTCATTTACCATTTCATTTACATCTTCGCAGAATTCTCCTATGCTTTCTGAAACAACAACTTCTTCTGTTGCGGATACAGGAATGCAGATTATTGATGATAGTAAAGATATACATAGAATAGTGCTTATTATTTTCTTCATTTGTTACTCCCTCTTTCGGTTATAAGTTATTTAATCACTGTATAGTTAATAAATCGCAAATAACCAATTGTTATAAAGTTATATAAATACCATGTGCTGTCGCAAATGATTTGATTGAAGGTGCTGCCAACCAAATTTTCATGTACTTGTCTGCATTTGAATCCGATTCAGTAATAATGATCTTAGCACTGTTTCTATTGCTAACAATCCAACCATCGCCCCAAGTTGCATTAACTCTGTTAACAGCACTCTCCGCGTAGTTACCCACACAGCGTGCAAAAAGATTTGAGGCGATTCTTTCAACACCCATATTTTTGAGGTTTCTACCATTAAGATAATCCCAGCTTCCTGTTTCACTTAAAATTTTAGAAGCATAAAGAGTACAGAATGGTCTTGAAAGGAAAGCATTACTCATTTCAACTTGAATACCATGTGATTGGTCACTTGTAAATGTGAATTTGGTTCGATCCCACTCTGCATTTACATCATGACTATTTACAAGATTATTGTTGCAAATAAGGTGTAAATTTGATTTAAGTGGCTCATCGGAAGGCTCGGTAAGTGTTTCTAATTCAACCTCATTAAGCACACGACCCCAAGTTGGTGAATAGCATTTGTTTTGAATGAAGTATGTACCCAATTCGTAGTCGTATAAATAACCTTTGTAAGTACAAGGGTTATACATAGCCGTTATGGTGTTTAAAAGTTCGTCAACAAATGTATCGCCTTTTATGTCTGTATAAAGGCTACCAAAGGCATCATACATAAATTCTGCTATTGTTTCACCTTCTGTGTTTACTAATCCACGCACATTATCAGAAGAATCTTTAAGGAAATAGTACGGTACTCCCATAGGTGTAATGATTCCACAAGGAGAACCTGTGTTATCATATAAGATGTTCGTGTACATATACCCTTCGGAGCCTTCATCAACCAAAACTAGTTGCATATTCAATAATTGACCATTTTCCCAAACATAATTAATTTGCTGAGTCTCCACAAAATTCTCATCACTTGATGAATATTCAGAAATCGTTTTATTAATTCTAAAACCATTTTCGTCATAGGCAAAAGTTAGTTTTTGTTCAGGGGTTGAACCGGCATAAATTATCGCACTTGAAAGTTGGTTTCCATTCCAACTCAAATCCGCTATTACAGTATCGTTATCAGTATTCTTTCCTACATATTTAAGCGGATTACCATAACTGTCATAAGGAATGTCAAAACTGTTTTCAACAGTTTCCTCAGAAACATTACCATCGGCATCATATGAAAAACTTTTTTCTTCATATTTTGTCATGCAGCCTAAGTCATCATAGGTAAAATATTGAATAAATTCAGGTTCAACAGGAGTAATGTGCATGCCACTTAATGCATTCCAATCCATGGAATTCCAGTTTTCATATGTTACATTTTCAAGAATGTAAAGTGCGGTTTCATCGATACCACTTATTGCAACATCTTCTGAAAGCATTTTTTTCACAATGTTGCCATTGTTATCATACACATAGAATTCACAACCCAAGGGACCCAAAGTAGCTGTTAACTGATTTGCTGCATCATATTGGTAATAAGCATCCATATAAGACTCTCCGTCGGATGAGAATCTAAACACAAAACGAATATTACCACGATTATCATATACATAGTTATAAGCAAAACAACTTAAGTCATTTGTAGTTGTATTACCGGAAGTTTTTGTGATATTTATCTCATTAGTAATGCTTTCGATCAAATTGCTTGTTCGAATACCAGGGATATCCTCAACAGGAGCAAGTTCTTTATAAGTATAATTATTAGTCAACCCAAGCACTAACGAATCAGAGGATGTTGCTCCTACTGCATTGGCTTCCAAAGTAGAATATTTCGAAGCTGTTCTTCCAAAATAATCAGTAACTACATTATTGCTGCCGTCAGTTGCAACAAGCAAACCGGAATCTAACAATGAACGTTTTTCACCGTGGAATTCCGAATAAAGTTCAGTGGTTGTTCCAACTGTTATTTCAGTAGTTTTGGTTTTTGATAAAGTTTCATATTCATTAACGCCACTTACAGATGAAATAAAAGTTTCAACAGTATTTATATCTTCTTGTTCTTTTGAATATACCAATGTTCCAATATCGTTTTGTATATAGAAAATCTCAATTTTTGAATCTGTGCGTTTTATTTTTACATCATGTGATAAATCACAAGAACTTATTACGGTTTCGGCTATACGTCCGTTTACATATGTATATGTGTAAGACCCAACAACAGTATAAGCATTATTTTCATCAAGTTTATAACCGGTGATATTAGTTATTTCTCCGTTTTCATTGTAAGAATATTCTAACTTATACCCGTTAGAATAAGTAATTGTGCCTATATTGTTGTTAGCATAGGTATAGTCAACCAAATTATTTGTTTCAGGCGTATTTGAAGAAATAGTTTTTTTATTGATATTAGTTATATTACCGATATCGTCATAAGTGAAATTATAGCAATAATTGTTATTGCAAACTGAAGTTATTCGTTCAAGGCTATCATATGTATATCCAGTTGATAACACAAGTTCTTCCCCGATAATGCTATTTATAGTCTGTGAAACAGATTGCAAAAGACCAGCACCATTATAATCAAACTTAATGGGATCTACGATTAAATTTCTACTATTAACAGCATATCCTTTTTCTGAAAGTGTTTCTGTTCTTCCGGTATAGTCGAAATATGTGGAAACACCATTGAAATCATTAACACCGAGCGTTTTGGCATAATCAGAATTATAATCATATTCTTGGAGCATATAGCTTGTTCCATCGGTGATTAATTCTCTTTTTATTTGACCTACATCTGTAATAGTGGTTGCAATTGGATCAGATATTGAAACACCGGGAATTGCGATGGAACCATCTTCTTCTGTTGCTTCATAAAGTCGTACATTATCAACATGGTATTCACCAGTATTTCCAATAGTAGCTATTGTAACACTTACTGCAAGATATGTAGCATCGAGTTTAAAAGCTGCCATGCGTATCTGCTTTTCTCCCACCAAAGCAACATCAAAAGGCAGTTCGATAGTTTTGGCTATAGTATTAGCATCCTCATAGAAATCTATATAGACTTTAAAGGGATAGTCGTTACACGGCAAACTTTCTATTACCTCAGTTTCAGCATAAAAAATATAAGTCTTATCTACAGCGAGTCCCGTTAAGCCTTGTCTCACTCCTGCTATTGAACCAATATTATTATTTTTTATTATTAATTCTTCATTTACAATATCGTATGAGACATCAGATTGTAAAATTCGCATCCAACCATTTCCTATAGGTGGACGAGAAAAATCACCATTTTCAATTTTGTTTTGTGTTTCGGTATAATCAGTGTTGTTGGTTGCATATGAACTTATAAGTCCATCTTCATATGCCATGCTTACAACATTTTCACCATAATAATGAGTTGTTAATTGGAAATCTCGATCATATCTTTGGATTTCTTTTTCTGTAATAGTACTTTCAAAAACTCTCTCAAAAGTGTTTTCAGAAGATATTACCAATTCATTTATGATGGTATTATCTTTTGTTTGCGTATAACCAACCAAATAATTATTATCAGAATCTTTGTAATTAAGCTGTGTTGTTGTGCCATCTGCAGAAACAATGCTTAAAAGTTTTCCGTCAAGATCATAGTTGTAAGAAACTATGATAGGTTGCTCGTTGGTGCTTGGATAAGTATAAGTACTCGTAATTATAGAATTTGCAACGGTGTTTTCAACATTTATTTCTAATGGTACATCGTTAAACATAACAGGAGTTTCATTAACATCTTCTACTGCGATTTTATTTGCAAAAATATAATCTGTACCATTTACTGTGTACGTGGAATACGAAATTTTATATTGGTTTCCGTTTGCATCAGTAAGTTTAGTGATAACAAACTGATCCAAATCATCAAAATAATCATATTTAATTTTTAATTCTTTATTTGCTTTTTTAATTGATACTATTCTACCAAGTGAATTAGAAAAATATTCAATACCATTGATTTCAAAATAACAATCAGTTAAAGAATTGGAGGTGATGGCTGTATCTTTGATATGGAGAACAATATCATCAACATAATCTTCATTTGTTTCCTGTTCCCAAATTTGATAATGATCTATTGTTTCCACATCCGCCGGTTGTTTGAATTCAATTTTTGTTCCTTGGGGAAGTGTGATTGTTGCATGTGTACCTGCAATTGATAACGAATAATTGTAATTCCATTCACTACTAACATTAGCATATGAATCAAGTGAAAATTTACTGGAATCAATAGTTCTCGTTAATGTAACGGGTAACAATGAACACTCAAGCCCGGCAAGAGTCTGTTCAATTTTAAATGCATTTGTAAGATCGTTAATAGTAAGTATGCCGGCTCTTCCTAAATCTAATGTGTGATATGTAAACGAGGAATCATTAGCTGCAACATCCTTATACGTAAATGATAAAATGGGTTTAGATGTTAATTCAAGAGGGAAAAATATAACACTAGGCGACACAAGAGCTACACCATTATTTTCATTAATGCCTCTTTCCCATTTCGAATAACTATCGGTGATATCAAAGGAATAGTCTCTAGTATTATTTTTATATTCATTATAATAAATGTTTTTTCCATTGATTATCTCTTCAAGAGATATTGAATCCAAATCCATATTAACAGACTTTAAATCAAGAGCTATATCTGAATTAAACGCATTGTTTTCTATAGATACATTTAATTTAGCTGATAACAGAACCATGTTGTTTTCTGAAAATTTCGTTATAGTATTGGGCTTAATAAGCAGTGCACCATCAGCAGGTAATGAATATCCTGTTTCTGTTTGCGTTGCATTACCAACACATGTTACTGATATTGAATTGTTAATATTAGGTAAAGCAAAAGTGCTAATTTGACCTGATATATTTTCAGTTTCTTCAACATATTCTTTTACCACTTCTTCGGCTTCTGAAATTGTTGCCGGAGTCTCACTTAAACTATCATCAATATCAACCCATTTATCTTCAATAAATTCATGGATCGCAACTGGAGATACATAAGTGTAATATGTGCCATCTGTCATTAAAAAGGTTTTGGAAAATTCATCGCGTTCTTCTTCAATTTCTCTGATGATGTTTTCAGATTGATTGTCAGATGTTAAATCGGCAACCATATTTTCTGATATAACATCAAGAGCATCAATGGTTGTAGCTAATACATTCATTGGTAATACAACACTTACAGCAATGGTTGTCGAGAGAATGCCCATAGCTAATTTCAAACAAAATCTTTTTGTTGATTTTTTCATAAAATTCATCCTTTCGTAGATTTTATATTGATTTTAAGTTATACGCCAGTTGTTATGTAATATGTGTTTATCAAACCTCCCGTAACATAGATTTTCCGAATTACATTGTTATCTGTATAATACAATAATAGAGGTGAATTTAAAGTACTTTTCCCAAACTGCATTGTTTTTACCCCCAAACTGCACAAAAACACGCCGAACTTTTATCGTTCGACGTGTTTTCACAAGACTTTAGATATAAATTTTATGTCTTTGGATCGTATTTTTTATATCGAGTTAGAATGAACCGGGAATATTATTGAAACAACAAATTCTTTAGTCTCAGGTTTATATTCCCACTCAATATCACCATTATATTTTTTTACTGCTCTACAAATACTTTTGAATCCATAGCCATGCAAAATTGAATCTTTTTTCGTTGAGATTAGTTTGTGGTTTTTTACTATCGGTGGTGTATCGCAAGAGTTTGTTACATCAATTACCAACATATTACCAACTTTATTTAATCCAAATGAAATTGTTTTATTTCGACTGTTTGTAGCAGCTTCAACAGCATTATCAAACAAGTTGTTAAAGATAGATGTCAAATCGTTATCATTAATAAAACTAAGGTTTGACTGATGTATATTCTTTTCGAAAGTTATTTCTTTTTTGTCGCAAACGTAATTGTATTTGCTGATAATCAAGTCTAATAATTTATTAGAGGTTTTACCAATCTGATTAGTTTCTTCTATATCAGAAACTATATTTTCTATATATTCTTTTATTTTTTCAGGATTACTAGTTAAACCATATATGTTTCTATAGTGATTTTTAGTATCATGGACGAAAACTTGTAATTCTTCATTTTGATGTTCCAGCAACTCAAAATATGTTGTGTTTAATTCTTGTTCTTGTTGGAAAGCCTTTAACTCAATAAGTTCTTCTTCTTTTTGTGCTTCTTTTTGTTGCAAAATACAAGTTGAAACAACAGCGGTAATTAAGAACAAACTTGAAATTGCCAACAGAAGTCTTATATTGTTTGAAAGATCTTTATCATTAGCAACAATGACGAAATCTGTTAATATTAATAATAATGAAATCGGATACATCAAAATAGTAAATCGTACTTTTTCATGAAAATGAAACTTATTGATTGTTAGAGAGAGAAATTTTAAAACAATAAACAATAACGATTTACTAAGTACAATTAATATTATGTATGAGTAAATATTGTCATAAATGTCTCTGGGAGCTTCGCTTGCTATTACTGATACCAATTGCAGGGAACTTAGTTCTGTTATTGTGACAAGACTGGTGAACAATATTGAATATAGCAAAGAAAAAAGAATTTTAAAACTATATAAAACATGCGAGAATATAAACTGGAATGTTATTAAAACGATTGTATTTATAACAACATTGTAGTTAAATACAAGATTTATAATACACATTATGATATAGCAACCGCTAATTATAAGACATTTTTTTAGTTTTTTTTGTGAGCTTTTAATATTCTCGTAAAAATCAAAAGTGATTAAACCTTCTATTATTTGAACAATAATATTCAAAATAGCTGAATGCATACTTATTTTCTCCTTTTCAAATAGCTAAAAAAGTATTTTCTAAAATTTGGTTGATTTCGGTATGAAACTCCGATAATCTCACCATTTATCAATTTTACTTCGTTGCGTTTATATTCATCAACATAGTCTAAATTAATAATATAACTTTTATGAACTCTATAAAAACTCATATGTGTAAGTTTTTTATTCCAATATTCAATTAGTTCAGATGAATAATAGATCGCGTTTGTAGTTACTACTTTGGTTTTATGGTCAAGGGTTTCTACATACATGATCTCTTTGGATTTTATTTTTAATACTTTGTTGGTATCTTTTAGATAAAATTCAACATCATCTTCATTGATTAGTTCAATAGCTTTATCTAGACCATTATAAAATCGTGAATATTCAAGAGGTTTTTTGATAAAACGCAGAGCAAACAAGTCCATCGCATCATCTATATATTTTTCATATTCTGTTATAAAGAAAATGATGATATTTTTATTGTTTTCTTTTAGCCGTTTCGCTATATCTAAACCGGAAACATTATTTATTTCTATATCTAAGAAAGCTATATTGTATGATTTCTCAGAAGAAAGTGCATCTTCGCCTTTGGTATAGGTATCATGAAAACAAGTGAAATTTCTTTCTTCACAATATTTAAGTAAATATTGTAATATCGTTTCACAACAAGGTCTTTGATCATCGCATATCAGTGCATTTATAGTCAAAAATAATCATCTCCTTCAAAAAAGAAAACTCGAGGCACAAAGCTTCGAGTCTCAATATAGCATACAATTTTTGTTTTTTCAAATCTTATTTAATATTTTTATTATCAACATACGTCATTAAAAGTGAGAATAATATGTCTTTTTCTTGAGAATCCAATTGACGTATTAGATCCACAATATTCTCTTCTACAGTATCTTTTATTGCCCCGGAAAGTATTTCACAAGAACAAACATTCAATTCTCTACACAAGTTTATTAAAGTATTAAACGAAATATTATTTTTTCCTCTTTCTATATTAGAAATTTCAGTAGTTGATAGTTCAATTCTTTCTGCGAGTTCAGCTTGTGTCATTCCATGGAGTTTTCTATATTTTGAAACTCTAAGACCTATTAATTCATTACCATCAATTCGCATATTATCGCCTCCAAGTTATAGTAACATTGATTTTGAAATAGTTAAATATAACAGGAGTTAAAGAATTGAAGTGGCATTTGAAAAATATAAAATATCTTTTTTATTTTTGAACTTTGGTTTGAAAAATAATTGTTTTTGCTAAAATTAAGCGTTTTAATTTGAAAAGTATTGAATTGAAAATTTATATGATGTATAAACACTTCGGAGGTGTATATTATGAAAAAGAAGGTACTTGAAAAAATAGTTGAGTTTGTAAATTTTTCATTAAAAGTTGATTCGAATTCTACTAGTACAACAGTATTTTATCAACCAACTGTTCCTAAACAGTTAAAACAGTTTAAAAAATATGATAAGTAATTTATCAAAGAAAATAACCGAACATTTAATAAGTACAAATGTGATAGGTTACGAGGATTTTGACCTGTACAATTATGGGTTTTTTATTTTATTTTCAGAAATTTTTTTGTTTGTTTATTGTTTGATTGTTGGCGCTATTTTGAAAATAATTTTGCCAATTATTTTGTTTTATGTTTTATTCTTTGTCGCACATAGGTTTGCTGGTGGTGTTCATGTCAAAACCGAATTGCATTGTCAGACCATTACGTTATTATTTTTTTTAGTTGGTATTATAGCAATAAAGCAAAGTTCACTTATAAATTATGGCATTTTGAATGTGCTATATGTTATTTGTGCTGTATTACTGGTTATATTTTCTCCAGCCGATACTCCACAGAAACCATTGTCAAACAAAGAAAAGACTTTGTTCAAGAAAATCACTTCGCTGATAGTTATTGTGGGCTTTATTGCAATCGTAATATTGAATAAAAAAAACATGAATATATATGCCAGCGCAATTATTGTAGCAATTGTATTACAAACAATATCGGTAATATGTGGTAGATTGTTTAACAAACGACTGTTAACCAACAATACATGAGATTTGGCGATTATTTAAAAACAATGCGGATAAGACAAAACTTAACATTACGCGAACTGTCAACTCGTGTTAATTTAGGATATTCTTATCTGAGTGACATAGAAAACAATAAAAAATCTGCACCAAATGACCAAGCGCTTCTGTTACTTGCAGATAGTTTAAATATAAATGCAAGGGAACGAGTAGTGTTTTTTGATGCAGCTGCTAAGTCTAAACAAGGTATAGATAAAAATAATTTCCACATACCTGCAGATATTGGTGAATACATTTCTTCTAACGATAAAGTAAAAACTGAATTACGCAATAATATTAATAATAGCAAGAACAACAAATAATATAAGAATATATCCCTTTTGCGAGGGATATATTTGATAGCATTTTGTTCTCTTGAAGCGAACAAGGGGGAATATGATACTATTATCTAAACCAACGTTAAATGAAACGAAAAAAATACATTGTCCAATTTGCGGCGGAAGACTTTGTGATACCACTAAGACAGAAAAGATACGTTTCATTAATTCTTTTCAAGACGATTTTGGTATAATTGTTAAGTGCCACAAATGTGGTAGTAAAATAAAAATAAATATTAAGGATTAAATTTTATGTACAGACATCATTATAGATAGAAGCCTGACGAGTTTTCGTCGGGCTTCTTTTTTTGCCTTTCGTAAACAGAAAGGGTATCTATGGTGAAAATCTGGGAACCGTACATAGCTAAATATCCGTAATCTCCGGTTTTTGAAAACTGAAACTCAAAAACAAAGGAGATTATAAAAATGTATAAAAACAAAAAATTTGACTACGATTTATGGACAACCAACGATGATGGTGTTAAGCGTTACTGGGTAAGAATCCGTGCAACTCAGGAAGTTGTTGAGGTAGACCTCAAAACCCTACGTTTTTTAAGAACAGAAGAAAAAAAGATATACCGAGCCATAGAAGATGCTCGTAATAATGCAGGTACAGTTTTGTCATATGAATTTTTCGAAGATGAAGAAGCTTCAGGTGAATGGTTGATTGATGAAAAGGACTTAGAAACTCGAGTACTTATGCAATCAGAAATTGATGCCGTTGTAAAAACACTGACACCTAAACAGTTTTTGGTTTATAAAAACTGCATCTTAGAAGGAATGGAGTTGCGAGAATTTGCAAGAAAAAACAACTTGTCTTACTCAACGGTTAAAGACATAAGAGATGCTATCAGAAAAAAATTTCAAAAAAATTTTTATTGATACCCGCTCAAAAGCTAAAAAAATGTCCGTTGTCAAGTAGAGGGGGTTAAAACCTCGATTGCACTTTGACAACAGAATAGATATTTTATCAAGTACGTTGCTATTATTCTTGCAGAGGCAAGAGCCACAATAGGACTGCGCCAGGATCCGACAGAACAGATGTTGTTTTTATTAACAACATCTTGTTCTGTTGTGGGAGCGATAAACAGTTGCTATAGATATCAAATAGCTTTTGATATGGCGATAACCGGTAATAGTGATAATGATACTCCTGCTTAGTCACAGGTCGAGCGTGATAAAACCGTCGCAACCAATGAGGGCAGTTGGCAGAGAACCTGCTGAGGGTGGAATTCCCGTGGAGCTGAGTAGCTATCAGCCGCTTGATAAGATTCAAAACAAAATCACATATAAAAATGAATAAAATTTTTCCAAGTGTCAAAAATACGCTATGAAAGGTTATGTGATATATGCTTAACAATACTTTAAAACAATATCAAAATGCTTCGTTTACTGACTATTCAAAAGAAAACCTTATAGATATTTGTAGCATAAATATCTGTACAAACAAACCTATCCAAGAACGGCTTATTGACTTTTTAAAACAAGTCAAAAATCCTTACCTTTTCAAGGTAGGAGAAACAAAAGTAAAAATACGTTTCAACTCTGAAAACACATTCACTAATGCTTTGGAAACAGCAATAATAAATTCCATTAATTTCTAACCAAAATAAACTTGATAAAAAACCAAATGTATGGTATACTGCCATTGTGTAGAAAAACCATACCTTCATAAAAACTATGGAGGCATGTATTATGGCAAATTCTAATTACTCAGAAATTTTAACACAGCCTTCAATACCTGTTATGGTATGGAAGGCTGCTCTTTATATCCGACTTTCTCGTGAAGATGGAGATAAAGCGGAAAGTTACTCAATCACATCTCAGCGCGAGATTTTAAAAGAATATTTAAAAATACACCCTGATATTGAACTTTATGATTACTATATAGATGACGGTTGGTCAGGAACTAATTTTGATCGACCTGGATTCACAAGAATGATGGAAGACATCTATAACGGAAAAGTAAACTGTGTTATCGTTAAAGATTTATCTCGATTCGGACGAAACTATACCGACGCCGGAAATTATCTTGACAATGTCTTTGTGCGATATAGAGTTCGTTTTATAGCATTAAACAATGGATTAGATACTGCATCAGGAAATATGAATGCTGCTATGCAGTGTATTTCAGTAGGTGTTACTAATGTTATAAATGAGAGTTTAGCAGCAACTACTTCAGTAAATGTTAGAGCAACACTCAATGTTAATAGACAACAAGGGAAATTCATTGGTTCATTCCCCTCTTATGGTTTTTTAAAAGATCCCAATGATCATCATAAACTTATTATTGACGAAGAAACTGCTCCTATTATAAGATTGATATATGAAAAGTTTATTTCAGGAGAAAGTATCATAGGAATAACCAAAGATCTTAATGAAATGGGATTACCTAATCCTTCAATGTACAAAAAAATAAAAGGTTTAAATTATAAACATCCAACAGGAAGAAGTAACGATGGTTTATGGCACGATAGTTCTGTACGCCGAATACTTCAGAATCAAATGTATATTGGTAATATGGTTCAAGGCAGAAACACTACTATGAGTTATAAGATAAAACAATGTAGAGCAATCCCAAAAGATGATTGGATCATTGTAGAAAACACTCATGAACCTATTATTGATAAAAACACCTTTGAACTCGCACAATCACTTTTCAACAAAAATATTCGTAAAAGTCCACAAAAGAAAGATATTGATTTATTTTCCGGTCTAGTACGATGTGCAGACTGTAAACGTGTAATGAATAAAAAAACAAATACACATTCTTACGGAACTTATAGATATTATCGTTGCGTAACATCTCGCAAAATGAAAAAAAGTGCCTGTTCAAATCACACAATACGTATTGATAGATTAGAGCAAACCGTGCTTATTACTATACAAAAAATGATAGAAACAGCAATATGTATAGATGAACTTTTAGAAAAGATTAATAAAAGTCCTAAGCGTAAAAAAGAATCAGACCATCTAAAAAAGAATATAGAAACATATTTAGAAGAGCGTGAAAAGACTCAACGTATTATTGCAGATCTCTATCCAGACTGGAAAAATAACATTATTACACAAGAAGAATATGTTTTTTTAAAAGCTGAGCTTAATGATAAATTAAAAACACTTGACCAAAAAATTGAAGCATTAAAAAAGTCCGCTGATGAATTTGCTCAAGGAGCAAATGGAGATAATGATTTTATAGCGCATTTTAAAAAATACGGAAATATAAATCAATTAACCCGTAGCCTGTTAATAGAGCTTGTTGAAGAGATTTTCATTCATGAGGGTGGTGATGTTGAGATTGTCTTTAAATTCAAAGATGCTTATCAACAAGCACTTGAGTATATTGAACTCAACAAGGATATTATCGACGAAAGTAATGAAACTTTAAAGAAACTTGCTTAACAAAAATCCACCTACCTTTTATTTGTAGGTGGATTTCATCTATTTATTATGTAAATAAAAATAAAATTTTTCATTTATTTTATGGTGTACCCTTGACATTTACCCCTGCGGCGGCGCAGACTATCGGAGATTTTCTCAAGGATACCAACACGAAGCCTGAAGATTACGACCTGATTTTAACAGGTGACCTGGGCTCAACAGGCTCTGCTCTTTTAAAGGAGCTTATGAGGAAAGAATATTGCACCGATATCAGCGCTGTTCACAACGACTGCGGTATGATGATTTTTGATTTAAAGAAACAAGATATGCACTCAGGTGGCTCAGGGTGCGGTTGCTCTGCAAGCGTTGTCTGCTCATATATTCTGAGTAAATTAAAAAACAAGGAGCTTAACAAGGTGCTTTTTGTAGGCACGGGCGCCCTTCTCTCCCCCACCTCATCAATGCAAAAAGAAAGCACACCGGGAATAGCTCATGGGGTGGTGCTCACTGCGTGAGCAGTTAAAAATGTTTTGCTCTGCAAAATATATCATTCGCGAAGCGAATATCATACCGAAGGTATATCATCCGTCGCAGACGGATATCATTTCAAAATGATATATTGCCTGACGGCAACATGATATAAAACAAGTTTCATGATATATTTTCTGCGAAAATATGATATACACCTACGGTGCATTATTAAGGAGGTACTATGAACAAACAACAAACACTACAAAATCTTTCAAATGTAACAAAAACCTATTTAAGAATTTCACAGTTGAAAACAATTCTGACAGTATTTTTTGTAGGCTACACTTTAACCAAAATAATAAAAACAATGCGTAGTTCTTAATTTGAACTACGCATTAATTAATTAAAATGTTTGGAAGCCAAGCTTCCCCGATAATTTTGCATTCTGCATTATAATAGCGATATACAAGCAAGCTTGTTCGATATATTTTGTTTTACAAAATGCGATATATTTCGCTTTGCTCAATTCGATATGATATAAATCCTTATTATCTCGTGCCAACGGCACATATCGCACCGAAGGTATATCGAATCGTCAGATATATCGCAAATCCGTTAGGATTTATATCGCTGTGGCTTCGCCACAATCCGCTAATCTTATCATCAGCTCCGCAAACAGACTGTTTGCCCAGGCAAACCAGGGTCGAGTGAAATCTGTAGCATCGTTCTTATGGAAGGATTCGTGCATAAGGTAAGTACCTGCGTGAGTTGAGGTAATCATTTTTATACACTCCTTGATTTCCTCATCATCTGTTGAGGTGAGCGCCTGCATAGTAAGAGAAATATGCCAAATTTTATCTGTTCCCGTATGGGGGCTTCCTATTCCCTTTGCAGCTGCACCCTCAAAGTACCAGGGGTTACTGTGAGAAAGAATAAATTTTCTTGTGTTTTGATAAATTTCGTTATCAGGCTTTACATAACCAAGATACGGAGCGGAAAGAAGACTGGGTGAATTTGCATCGTCCATAAGGAGCATATTACCCATACCGTCAGTTTCGTAAACAAATATTTTTCCGTAATGGTCGTGGTCATAAATACCGTGCTCTTTTATGCCCTCGTCAATATCAAATGCAAGGGAGCGGCATTCGCTTTCAAGCTTTGTATCCTCATAGCCCTCATTCGCAAGCCAAGCGGCTTTTTTCAATGCGCAAACCGCCATCATATTTGATGGCACAAGGTAACCGTAAAGGCATCTGTCATCAGAGGGACGGAATCCTGACCATGTCATACCTGTGTATAAAACGTCGTTACCCTTACCCTCATTGGGAAGAGTATCGGTAGCAGGACAATTCTTTCGGTTGAAGAAATATTCAGATTTTTGGGCATGATTCTGCTCCAGCTTGAAAACGTTCACTATTTTCCAGATCATATTATAGAAATCTTCGGTAAAAATGGACTTATCCAAGGTTTCATTATAGTATTGATAAGCAAGGTAAAGAGATGCACAAAGTGAATCCACCTCATACTTTCTCTCCCAGATAAGCTCGTGAGAAAAGTTTGTCTCGTCCTTGTGACTTCTGGAATTAGGAACAGCGTTAAAAGCATTGGCATAAGGATCCAGACAAATATAATAAGCGTGACGAGCAATAACGCTCCTTATAATATCTTTTAAATCCTCGTCTTCATTTGCATAACGAATATAGTGATTAAGCTGTGCGGCACTGTCTCTGAGCCACATTGCAGGAATATCACCTGTTATAACAAAGCAATCACCATTATCAAGTCTTGTAACTGTAGTTTCAATAGTATTCAAAAAGCAACCCTTAAAAAACGGTGCAAGCTCGGGGTACTTTATTTTAAGTCTTTCTGTTATTTCATCTGCTTTTTGCAAAAGAATCTTTGGAATATCCATAAAAATCTCCTGTTGCATATTGTATTTTTAACAGTATATCACGACCAATTTTTTAAAACAATAGTAATTGTGCAAGGGTTTTCCCCTATAAATTTGTAAAACTTACCGAAATTTCAAAAACCTTAAAATATTTTTGAATTGTTAATGATTTATCAATGTGTTTGTAGTATAATTAATCCGTAATAAATTTTTTGGAGGTACCAAAATGGCAAATCGTATTGTATTAAACACAATTTCCTATCATGGAAAGGGAGCAATTGAAAACATCACCACAGAGCTTCAGAGCCGTGGATTTAAAAAAGCCTTCGTTTGCTCCGACCCTGACCTTATTAAGTTCGGCGTTACAGGCAAGGTAACCGATCTTCTTGATAAAGCAGGCTTCCCTTACAGTATATTCAGCGAAATCAAAGCTAACCCCACAATTGAAAATGTTCTTGCAGGTGTTGATGCATTCAAGAACAGTGGTGCAGATTGCATCGTAGCTATCGGTGGCGGTAGCGCAATGGACACAGCAAAAGCAGTTGGTATTATCATAGAAAACCCTGAATTTGCTGATGTAAGAAGCCTTGAGGGCGTTGCAGATACAAAGAACCATGCAGTTTTTACAATCGCAGTTCCCACAACTGCAGGTACAGCTGCTGAGGTTACAATCAACTATGTTATCACAGATGTTGAGAAAAAACGCAAATTCGTTTGCGTTGACGTTCACGATATTCCCGAGGTTGCAGTTGTTGACCCCGATATGATGGCTTCAATGCCCAAGGGTCTTACTGCTTCAACAGGTATGGATGCTCTTACCCACGCTATTGAAGGCTACATCACAAAGGGCGCTTGGGAAATGACAGATATGTTCCACCTCAAAGCAATTGAGCTTATTGCCAAGCATCTTCCCGGCGCTTGCGAAAACACTCCTGAAGGCAGAGAGGGTATGGCTCTCGCCCAGTACATCGCAGGTCAGGGCTTCTCAAACGTAGGTCTTGGTATTGTTCACTCAATGGCGCACGGTCTTGGTGCTCTTTATGACACACCTCATGGTGTTGCAAACGCAATTCTTCTTCCCTCAATTATGGCTTACAACGCAGAGTGCACAGGCGATAAATACAGAGATATCGCAAAGGCTATGGGCGTTGCAGGCACAGATGCTATGACAGTTGATGAAGCAAGAAAAGCAGCAGTTGATGCAGTTTATGCTCTCAATGAAAAGGTTGGCATCCCGAAAGACCTTAAAGGCATTCTTAAAGAGGAAGATATTCAGTTCCTTTCAGAAAGCGCATTCGCAGATGCTTGTCGTCCCGGTAACCCCAAGGATACAAGCGTTGAAGAAATCGCAGAGCTTTACAGAGCACTCCTTTAATAATAAAAAATTTCCGTCCGACGAAAAGTCGGGCGGATTTTTATTGAGTTGCAAGTTGAAAGTGGAAAGTGGCAAGTTTCAGGACCTGCGGTCAGCATTATAATTGTAGGGAACGGTCTTGACCGTTCCGCGTTCTTTGATAAAAATTTCCGTCCGACGAAAAGTCGGGCGGATTTTTTATTAAGTGCGAAATGCGGAATGCGGAGTGCTATTTGCTATTTGCTATTTGCTATTTGCTAACCGCTGGCAGCTGGCGACTGGCAGCTAAAATAATTCCATTATTTTACAAACAAACGGCACAAGTACAAGTCCGGGAAGTAAATTCGCCACCTTAATTTTTGTGATACCAATAAGATTAAGTCCTAAAGCGGTAATCATAACCGAGCCTGCGCAAATTAATTCTGCAACTGCAAAATCATTGAGGAAAGAGCCGAGAGCCATTGAAAGTGCCACAAGTCCGCCTTGAAAAACAAGAACAAAAACAGAACTGCAAAGCACACCTATACCAAGACTTGCGCCAAGCATTGTAGAAGAAATAAGGTCAAGAACAGACTTTGTATAAAGCATCTGATTATCCCCGGAAATTCCTGCATTCATTGAGCCTACAATAGTCATAGCACCAACGCAGAAAAGAAGAGAAGCAGTAACGAAGCCTTGTGAAAAGGTTGAGCTTTCACCCTTCCCTTTTTTTGTTTTATTCTGAAGCTTATCACCAATTTTAGTCAGCTTTCCGTCAATATCAATAAGTGTTCCGATAATAGTGCCGACTACAAGTGAAATAATCATAACAAGCTGATTCTGACCCTTAATAATACCCGTAACACCAATTGCAACGGTGCAAAGACCGATGGCTGTCATAACTGCATTTGTCAACCTTTCGGGTATCTGTTTTTTTAGTAATAAACCAACGGTACTGCCCACAACAACTGTTAAAACATTTACAAGCACACCGCTGAAATTCTGTAATAAATCAAACATCAGTTCCACTTCCTACATTCCAAGGGTAAACATTAAAATCAGGGTCAGAAACAAATTCAACCTGTTTTTTTGTCCTTGGGTGATTAAAAACAATTTTATGAGAATGAAGGGCAATACTGCAATCTCTTACCTTACTACCGTAACGTCCGTCACCTGTAAGGGGGATTTTTCTTGAAGAAAACTGCACTCTTATCTGGTGAGTTCGTCCTGTATGCAAAAGCACTCTCACAAGTGCATTTTTCTCTGTTTTCTTTAAAACAATGTATTCAAGGCTTGCCTCTCTGACACCCTTTCTCATTCTGTTAACAACAAAAGAGCGATTTTTTTTAGAGTCCTTGAAAAGCAAATCCTTATAAACTCCCTCGTCACTTTCAGGAATACCGTCAGTGACTGCAAGATAGAATTTTTGAAGCTTGCCGTTTGCAATATCGGTTGAAAGCGCAGATGCGCTTTTTTTATTCTTTGCAAAAACCATTACACCGCCAACCTCTCGGTCAAGGCGGTGCAAAAGATGTAAATTCTTTCGGCTTTCATTTTGAAGATATGTTAAAATTCCCTTTTCGCCTTTTTGAGAATCTTCCGATAAAATCCCAACAGGCTTGTTTATAACAAGAATATCATCATCCTCAAAAATAATAGGTATATCATTTATGCAAATCGTATTTTCCATTGTATTCCTCGAAAATCTCTTTAAATTCCTCATTACCGTATTTAACGCTCTTGAGGTAATTATGAGCATCAAAGGTGTCATGCTGAGCCTCAATTACTGCAACAGCAATATTGGAGCAGTGGTCAGAAATTCTTTCGCAGTTTGTAAGAAGGTCTGAAAGCACAAAGCCCATTTCAATAGTGCAGTCACCGCTTTGAAGGCGGTTAATATGGTGAGATTTAATTTCTGATGCAAGTCCGTCAATAACCTGCTCAAGAGGCTCAACTCTTGTTGCAAGCTCTAAATCATTTTTCTCATAAACCTTAGTTGTCATAACAACAATTTCTGTTATAGCTTCAATAAGAGTTGCAATTTCCTTTTGCGCACTTTGAGAGAATATTATTTTCTTTTCGTGAATCTCCTGAGCAACCTTTTTCAGGTTAAGAGCGTGGTCACCAAGGCGCTCAAAGTCGCCTATTGTATGAAGCATACGGGAAACTGTTCTTGCATCATTTGCAGAAAGCGATTCAGCTGAAATTTTAACAAGATATGAGCCAAGTTCGTCCTCATAGGTATCAAGAACGCCTTCGTTTTCTTTAATTAAATCGGCATCCTCTTTATTGTAACCGAAAACAAGGTTAAGTGCTTTAAGAATGGTAACCTTAGCAATTATCGCCATCTGTGAGGTATAGTTATCGCATTCCATAACTGCAACTGCAGGAGTACGGAAAAGTCGTTCGTCAAGGTAAACAACTGTTTTTGTTCCCTTAACAGCTTCTTCACCATTCTTCTCGCGAACAACCCTTTCACAAAGCTTTGCAATAGCCTTGGAGAACGGCATAAGGAAAAGCAATATAACATTGTAAACGGTGTGAATAACAGCAATGCTTACAGGATTAACTATCATTTCGTTGGTAGCAAGGTTCAAAGCCTTTGTTACAAGAATATAAACCGGTAAAACGATTATCATTCCAAGAGTTTTTATAAAAATCTGTGAAAACACAACTCGTTTAGCCTTTGCACCCGCGCCAATTGAAGAAATAAGACCGGTTATACAAGTACCGATATTCTGACCAATAATAATAGGAACCGCAATATCATAAGTAATAACACCTGTAAGAGATAATGCCTGCAAAATACCAACAGATGCGGAGGAGGACTGAATAACTGCTGTAACCAATATACCCACAAGCACACAGAGAACAGGGTTATCAAATTTTGCAAACAAATCTCCAACGCCTGACAAGGATTCAACAGAATCAGACATAATGTCCATGCCATAAATAAGCACTGTAAAGCCGATGAAAAGTGTACCGATTATTTTCTTTTTATCACTTTTTGCCATCATTGTGAAGGCAGTTCCTATAACTGCAAGCACAGGCGAGAAAATATTTGGCTTGAAAAGCTGTAAAATAAAAGGTGCACCCTCCCCACCAATGCTTGACAAGGATAATAGCCATGCAGTAACAGTTGTACCGATATTAGCGCCAAAAAGCACACCAATAGTACTCTGAAAGGTCATAAGACCTGAATTCACAAGACCAACAAGTATAACTGTTGTTGCTGATGATGACTGTATAATTGCGGTTACAACAAGACCCATAAGCAAACCAATAACAGGCTTGTCTGTCATTTTTTTCAAAACAATCTCAAGCTTGCTACCCGCTAATTTTTCAAGACTATTTGACATTGTGCTCATACCAAAAAGGAAGAACACAAGACCTGCCAGAAGGCTTATAATATTAAAAAAGGCCATAATATACCCCCAAAATCCAAAATCTTACAAATATCATTTTAGCACAGAAAATTCAACTCTTCAATATTGTTAGGAAAATAAATCAAAAAATGCAAAAATGGAAATTCGAAATTCTATATCAAGCTACCGGTCGCCAGCTACCAGCTGTCAGCTCTCGGAGCGCAAAAATGCGCCAAAAGGAAAGGATTCAAGACATTTACTGTCCTGAATCCTTCTGATTTTTTAGATATTTTTAAGTTTTGCGAAGCCGCTGGCAACTGGCGACTGGCAACTGGCAGCTTTATAACAAATTATAGCTTCGAGAAACCATGGCAGTTAATAAGCGCATCAAGCTTCTTGCCCTCTCTGCAAAGGGGGCATTCATGAGCAGGAACTGCAAAATAGCCTTCTAAATCATTGGGGTTGAAAACGGAGTTAACAGTGTAACCGCCGCAGGAAGCAACAGTTGCAAAAATTGATGCAACACCCGAAATCTCGCCGCCGTAATATTTAACCGCTTCAATAGCTGCCTTTGCAGTTGCACCTGATGCAACAGAAACTGCAAGAACAAGAACATGCTTACCCTGAACCATATGAACAATGTTATCCCTGAACATCATCTGAGAACCGTTAACAATTTCGGGAGTAACCACATAAATAGTCTGGTGAGCGTTGATGTTAGCAAATGAGTTTTTTGTAAGCTCCTTTGCAAGGCAAGTACCGATAACCTCAGTACCGTCAAGGCAAAGAATTGTATCTACAATTGTTGTGCTGTAGTTATAGGTTGAGCAAAGCTCTTCAGCAACCGCTTTTGCTTCAGAATAGCGGGATTTCTGGTCAGCAACATCAATATAATAATTTGAATGAGTGTAGCTTGTTGCAAAGTGACCCTTTGCTACACGCAAGAAAAGATTTTTTCTTTTAGTTTTGATTTTGAAAACTTCTGTTGTAGGCATATTATCAACCTTTCGTTTTGGTATAAAATTATTTTACATTACAGAAACACATTTTGTCTACTGTGTTATTGCATAAAATCCAAAGGCCTTATTTAATCATTTCGTCAAATTGATCCTCTGAAATAACAGTAATACCCAATTCATTTGCTTTTCTCAGCTTGCTTCCCGCATCCTCACCTGCAAGAACATATGTTGTCTTTTTGGAAACAGAACCCGATGCCTTACCGCCGAATTTTTCAATAATTGCTTCAGCATCCTTTCTGCCAAATTTAGAAAGAGTACCCGTAAGAACAAAGGTCATTCCTTTAAAACGGTCATCAGCCTTTTCAGTAAGATTTTTCATATTAAGCCCGAAAGCCTTGAAATCATCAATAAGAGCAATTGTTTCGGGAAGAGAAAGTGTATCTTTGAGAGTTTTTGCAGATATATCACCCATACCGTCAATTTCTTTAATAGCTTCCTCACTTGCATCTAAAAGTGCATCCATTGTATCAAAATGGTTGGCAAGTAATTTTGCCGCCTTCAAGCCGATATGATGAACACCGAGAGCGAAAATTAATTTATATAAATCGTTGGACTTAGATTTTTCAATAGCCTCAATAAGATTCAACGAGCTTTTCTCGCCCATTCTTTCAAGGGAAACCAAATCCATAGGGCTTAATCTGTAAATATCAGAAGCCTTTGAAATGAGCTTTTCTTTAACAAGCTGTTCTAAAACTGCCTCTCCGAGACCCTCAATATCCATAGCATCTCTTGAACAGAAATGAATTAGCTTACGAAGAAGCTGTGCAGGGCAATCAGGGTTAATGCAACGGATTGCAACCTCACCCTCTTCGCGAACAACCTTACTGTTGCAAGCAGGGCAATTTTCGGGGTATTTGTACTGTTCGTTTTCCCCTGTATGCTCTTTAACACAAAGCACCTCGGGAATAATATCGCCTGCCTTGCGGACAATAATTTTGTCACCAATAGCAATATTTTTTTCTTTTATAAAATCTGCATTGTTAAGGGTTGCCCTTGAAACAGTTGTACCAGCAAGAATAATGGGTTCAAATATAGCAGTGGGAGTTAAAACACCTGTTCTGCCCACCTGAATTTCCACATCCAGAAGCTTAGTTTCCTTTTCTTCGGGTGGGTATTTGAAAGCCACCGCCCACTTTGGAAATTTAGATGTGCTTCCAAGCTCCTCTCTCATTGAAAAATCATCAACCTTGATAACTGCACCGTCAATATCAAAGGTGAGATTTCCTCTGTTATCACCAATATTGTTTATGCAGGAAATTGCTTCATCCATACTGTCGCAAAGTGTATATTCGGGAATGGTTGAAAAACCCAATTCCGAGAGGTAATCAAGGCTTTCTTTATGGGAATGAAGCTCCTTGCCACCCTCTTTTTGCTGAATATTAAAAACGAAAATATCAAGCTTTCTCTCTGCAGTAATTTTCGGATTTTTCTGCCTTAACGAGCCCGATGCCGCATTACGTGGGTTTTTGAAGGTCTTTTCCCCCTTTAATTCCTGCTTTTTAACAAGCTCTTCAAAGGAATCGTGGCTCATATAAACCTCACCACGCACCTCAATAAAGGGTAAAGCCTCTTTAAGCTTAAGAGGAACAGAACGGATGGTTTTAACATTACCCGTAACATCCTCACCCACATTACCGTCACCACGGGTGGATGCTCTGACTAATATACCGTCACGATATTCAAGAGAGCATGAAAGACCGTCAATTTTCTGCTCAACAACATATCTGGCATCGGGGAAAGCCTTTTTCACTCTTTCGTCAAATTCCTTTAACTCTTCAACAGAAAAAGCATCCTGAAGGCTTTCCATTCTTACAGTATGAATAACCTTCTCAAAGGTAGTGTCACTGCTACCACCAACGCGGTGAGTGGGAGAATCCTCTTTGAGCAATTGAGGAAATTCCTCTTCAATGGCAGAAAGCTCACGCATCATCATATCATAATCATAGTCTGATACATCGCTTTCGTTACCCATATAATATTTGTAGATACAGTCGTTGAGGATTTTAGTCAATTCCTCTGCCCTGTTTTTTGCAACATTAAAGTCCATATTTTTTAGTCCTCTATTTATTTGTTGTGTATAAAAATGCAAAATGCAAAGTGCAAAATGCAAAATGAAGGGGAAGCTTCGCTTCCAAACATTTTATTAGCTTTGCAAAATTAAACTTTATTAAAAATAATTTCATATATAAATCTTGAATATAAAGAACAATGAAAGTTGTTCTTTTGAATTTTTACAATTGCCGTGCGCAGCACCCGAGGCTGGTGACTGGTGGCTGGCGACTTATAATAATTTTATCATATTATTTGACAAAACTCAACTCCAACAATATAATATACAAGAATATTTTTGAAAGGAAAAAGCTATGAAAGAAAAACTCAAAACCTGTATAACGCTTTTTCTTACCTTTCTTAAAATCGGGGCATTCACCTTCGGTGGTGGTTACGCTATGATACCAATTATTGAAAAAGAAATGGTAGAAAAGCACAAATGGATTACAAGTGAAGATATTCTTGATATTTTCGCAATTGCAGAAAGCACACCCGGTCCTATTGCAATTAACTCTGCAACCTTTATCGGACATAAAATAGGGGGTGTTTTCGGTTCATTCTGTGCTACTTTTGGCGTTGTTCTCCCTTCTTTCACAATTATTTCAATAATCTCTCTTGTGCTCCGTGAATTCAGCGATATCAAAGCAGTTCAATATGCATTCAACGGCATTCGTGCAGGTGTTTTGGCGCTCATTATCAAAGCTCTGTATTCAATGTATAAAAAAGCACCAAAAGATATTTTTTCATATATTCTTATGGGTGCATCCTTTATTCTTGCAGCCTTCACAAACATCAATGTTATATTCGTAATCATCGGTTGTGGCGTTGCAGGACTTTTCAACTCTCTTATTCTTAAAAGGAGGGCTGAAAAATGAGCATATTTTTTGAATTATTTATAACCTTCTTTAAAATTGGTCTTTTCACCTTTGGTGGTGGCTATGCAATGCTTCCTCTTATTAAAGAAGAGGTTGTAGCTCATAAATGGATGGAAATTGAAGAGGTAATCAACTTTATTGCTATAAGCGAAAGCACCCCCGGACCCTTTGCCATTAACTGCGCAACCTATGTGGGTATGGAAACCGGTGGCGTGTTGGGTGCTATCTGTGCTACTTTGGGTGTTGTTCTCCCCTCTTTTATTGTTATTCTCATTGTTGCAAGGTTTTATAAGCAATTCAAGGAAAGTAAAATTGTTTCTTCCGTTATGACAGGTCTTCGCCCTGCGGTTATCGGTCTTATCGGCTCTGCCCTTGTTTCAATGGTAATGACAGTTTTTCTCCCCAACGGATTTGATTTCACAAGCATAGCAATCCCTGATTTACTTGTATCTTTAGCAATCGCCGTTATTATGACAATTCTTGTTTTCAAAAAAGTTCATCCCATCATAATTATCGTACTTTCTGCAGTGGCAGGAATTGCAGCAGGATATTTATTATAGTTGCAAATTGAAAGTTGAAAGTGGCAAGTTTAAGGGAAGCTCCGCTTCCAAACATTAATATTAATTATTCTAACAACAATCTCTTCCCTTTTAATTTAAATAAATTGACAAATAAAAAAGGTTCAGGACTATAAATAAATGTCTTGAATCTTTTGCTTTATAATCGCGTTGCAGACCCAACACTGGCGACTGGTGGCTGGCGACTGGCGGCTTATAATGCCGACCGCAGGTCCCGACACTCCTCACTCCTAACTTTACATTTTATCTAATTCTAATTCCCCTATTTACAAATAATATATAACTTTCGACAAACTTCAACTTTGTTATTGATAACCCTAATAATTTGGTATATAATATTTTCAATTGTTTGAAAGGGTTGATATCAATGAAAACAGTAACAGAATATTTCGGTTGTGATGTTTTTTCCGCATCTGTTATGAAGGAGCGTTTACCTGCAGAAACTTATGCAGAGCTTGAACGCACTCTTGAAACAGGTCACCGTCTTGATTTAGATGTTGCAAATGTTATTGCCAATGCTATGAAGGATTGGGCAATTGAAAAAGGTGCAACTCACTATACCCATTGGTTCCAACCCCTTACAGGCGTTACTGCTGAAAAGCACGACAGCTTCATCACCCCCACCAAAGAGGGTGGCATAATAATGGAATTTTCGGGCAAGGAGCTTGTTAAAGGCGAGTCCGATGCTTCCTCATTCCCATCAGGCGGTCTTCGTGCAACCTTTGAGGCTCGAGGCTACACCGCCTGGGACCCAACTTCCTTTGCTTTCATTAAGGATGGCGTTCTTTGCATTCCCACCGCTTTCTGTTCTTATGGTGGCGATGCTCTTGATAAAAAGACACCCCTCCTTCGTTCAATGGAAGCAATCAACAAGCAAACTCTTCGTATTTTAAAATTATTCGGCAATACAGATGTTGTTTCTGTTAAAACAACTGTTGGTCCTGAGCAGGAATATTTCCTTGTTGATAAAGATGTTTTCAACAAAAGAAAAGACCTTGTTTACACAGGCAGAACCCTTTTTGGTGCAAAGCCCCCAAAGGGTCAGGAGCTTGATGACCACTATTACGGTGCTATCAAGCCTCGCGTTCAGGCATTTATGGCAGAGCTTGACGAGGAGCTTTGGAAATTAGGCGTTCTCGCTAAAACTGAGCATAACGAGGCAGCACCTGCACAGCACGAGTTAGCACCCATATACGCCACAACAAATATTGCAACCGACCATAACCAGATTACAATGGAAGCAATGCAGAAAATTGCTAAAAAGCATGGTATGGTATGCCTTCTTCACGAAAAGCCCTTTGCAGGTGTTAACGGTAGCGGTAAGCATAACAACTGGTCAATTTCCACTAACACAGGCGCAAACCTTCTCGAGCCCGGTGAAACTCCTGCAGAAAATGCACAGTTTTTACTTTTCCTTTGTGCAGTAATCAAAGCGGTTGACGATTATCAGGATTTACTCCGCATTTCAATTGCATCCGCAGGTAACGACCACCGTCTTGGTGCTCAGGAGGCACCACCTGCAATTGTTTCAATGTTCCTTGGCGAAGAGCTTAACGCCGTTCTTGATGCAATTGAAAATGACGAAAGCTACGGCTCAAAGAAAAAAGAGGTTCTTAAGGTTGGCGTTCACGTTCTCCCCCGCTTCCCCAAGGATTCAACCGACAGAAACAGAACATCACCCTTTGCATTCACAGGTAACAAATTCGAGTTCCGTATGTTAGGCTCATCTGCTTCCGTTGCAGGTCCTAACACAACTCTCAACACAGCAGTTGCAGAGGTGCTTTCACAGTTTGCAGACGAGCTTGAAAGCGCAGATAACTTTGACTCTGCAATTGAAGGACTTATTAAACGAGTTATCAAAGAGCATAAGAGAATTATTTTCAACGGCAACGGCTATGACGATGCCTGGGTCAAGGAAGCAGAAAAGAGAGGGCTTCTCAACCTGAAAACCACTCCCGATTGCCTCCCCTATATGCTCCACGAGAAAAACATTGACCTTTACACAAAGCACGGAGTTTATAGCGAAGCAGAAATCAAGGCTCACTATGAAATCAAAAACGAAAAATACTGCAAATACCTTAACATTGAAGTTCTTACAATGATTGATATGACAAAGAAGGATATTCTTCCTTGTGTGAGCCGTCAGATTCATGAGCTTGCAGATACAGTTATTGCAAAAAGAGCAGTGGGCGAATATATTGACACTTCTTATGAAGAAGCAGTTGCAAAAGAGCTTTCAGGGCTTTCAAAGGAAGCCTTCGGTGCAGTGAATGAACTCGAAAAGCTTTCAAGAGAGGTTAAAGAAATCAAAGAAAGCGATGCCGCCGCAATGTTCTATAAAAACAGAATTATTCCCGTTATGGAGCACTTGCGTTTTGCAGTTGACTGCGCAGAATCCCTCTGCCCCACAGACAAATGGTGCTACCCGTCATATGGAGAATTACTCTTTAGTGTGAGATGAGTAAATTAATGTTTTGCTTTGCAAAACATATCATTCGCGAAGCGAATATCATGCCGAAGGTATATCATCCGTCGCAGACGGATATCATTTCTAATGATATATTGCCTGACGACAACATGATATGAAACAAGTTTCATGATATATTTTCTACGAAAATATGATATACACCTTCGGTGCATGTCGGGGAAGCTTCGCTTCCAAACATTATATTATTTATTCAAACAACAACTTTTTCACTTTTAAATTAACTAAACACAACAAAAAAGGATTCAGGACAACAATGTCTTGAATCCTTTAAACTTTATATTTATATCGTGGCGTGTTCAACGCTGGCGACTGGTGGCTGGCGACTGGCGACTTACAATGCCGTGCGCAGCACCCGAAACTTGCCACTTGCCACTTTCAACTTGCCACTCACAAAATAATATAATCCTTATATTTTTCCAATGTAAAAATCTCCGCCGTTATATCAAGCAACAAGCCTTCCGCAGTGTACTCCTCCGAATGAACAACACCTGTTTTGCGGAGCTCTGCCCCTACGCCACCCATTGAGAAGGGAAGAAGAATTTTAACTCTTTTTCTTGTTGGGGGAAGTGCATCCTTAACCTTTTCAAGAAGCTCCCCGAGACCCTCACCTGTTTTTGCAGAAACTCTTACAGAATTAGTCATAGGGATTGAAATGTCATTAACCAGGTCACATTTGTTGAGAACAGTTATAATGGGCTTGTCGCCACAACCCAACTCCTCCAACAAATCCATAGTAACCTTGTAATGCTCTGCGCATTCATCATTTGAAGCATCACAGATATTGAGAATAACATTGGCATTAACCGCCTCGTCAAGAGTTGATTTAAAAGCCTCAACAAGCTTATGAGGTAATCGCCTGATAAATCCGACTGTATCAATTAAAAGAACACTGCTTCCGTCAGGCAAGGTCAATGCTCTTGCAGTTGGGTCAAGGGTTGCAAAAAGCTTGTTTTCCGCAAGAACACCTGCATCTGTTAGGGTGTTCATAAGTGTAGATTTACCTGCATTGGTGTAGCCCACAAGTGCAACTGTAATAACTCCGTCCTTTTTTCGTCTTTCTCTGTGACGGGCTCTTCTTTCCTCAAGCTCCTTCAAATCATCGGAAAGAGAAGAAATTCTGCGCCTTATGTGACGACGGTCTGTTTCAAGCTTTGTTTCACCGGGACCGCGAGTACCGATACCACCACCAAGACGGGACATGCTGGCGCCCTTACCACCCAATCGGGGCAAAGCATATTTTAACTGCGCCAGCTCAACCTGTAATTTTCCTTCACCGGATAGTGCTCGTGAAGCGAAAATATCAAGAATAAGAGTTGTTCTGTCAATAACTCTTGTATCTGTTATGGTCTCAATATTTTTCTGCTGAGCAGGTGTTAATTCCCCATCAACTATAACTAAATCAGGCTTTTCATTTTCGCAGTATTCTGCAAGCTCTTCGAGCTTGCCTCTGCCAAGATAAGTACCCGCCTCGGGTGCTTCTCTTTTTTGGGTCATTTCGCAGATAACCTCTGCTCCTGCAGTACGTGCAAGCTCAGAAAGCTCAAGAAGAGATGAGTCAACATCAAACTCGCCTGTGTCAACTGACACAAGCACCGCTCTCTCTTGTTCAATTTTATTTTCATAAAAGTCCATAAGTTCACCAATCAGTAAAGTTTTTCAGTTTAATAAAGTATATCATAGTTTCAATATTTTTCAAGTTTTTAGATATTCTATAATGGGAAATTCGAAATTATAGGGTCTGCGACGCAATTATAATGCGGAGTGCGGAATGAGGAATGCAGAATTAAGCTTCGTAAGGAGTACCGATAGAAAAACGAAATTGTTGTATGGGGAATCTGCCTTCGAAGGCGGGGAGACCGTCTTTGAAATGTATATTTTTGAAATATAGTATCAAGCGAGCCTATTATAAAGTAACATAATAAGGTTCAGCGGAACGGTGGGTGGTTCTCTATGCGAGCCCTCGAGCATAGTTAAAGCGTAAGCTTCAATTGTAACGCACCCGTAAAGCACCGGCTTGCCTGTGACGTAGATATATAAACCAAGAACAATAAGTTTTTTACAGTTTCACCTATCGGTGAAAAGTTGCTACGCAACAAAGAACCTTCCGTCACGAAAAATCTTGATTTTTCGCGCCACCTTCCTTTGAAGGAAGGCACAAACTAAATCAGCTTTATTTCTCTACCTTTACCTCTCGCGAAGTTTACAATGTTCGGAAGCGAAGCTTCCCCTTTCATTTCGCATTTCGAATTCCGAATTTTTATTTTGTAATTTTCAATTATAAAAAGCTCATACTATATTTATGATAAAAAACAATATTTTCAAACTCACCGCAATTATCGTAACAATATTATTTTTCCTTTTAACCGGTGCAGATATGTATCTTAAAACCTACGGAGACATTTCCCAATACCCCACAACATGGGAACAAATAACCGAAATCGAAAGCTTAAGCAAATTTTATAAAAAAGATAAAAAACAAATCCGCTTGATGACCTATAATCTGTTGGCGGATTCAATCGGCTTTGAGGGTAGCCCTGCCCAAAATCGCGCAGACAGTGTTTGCAGAATTATAAACGGAATTTCTCCCGATGTTTGCGGGTTTCAGGAAACCAGCAGAAAATGGTTTGCTTGTATTTATAACAATACGGATTATAAATTTGTTCATCCCATACGCTCAGCAGTTTTCACTACGATGACAAATCTTGCATATAATCCGAAAACAGTAAATCTCATCGCATTCGGAGAGCAAGTTTTTAAATATGGCAACAACTCACCTCTTCGCAGAATGGTGTGGGGAGTTTTTCAGCATAAAGAAACGAACAAAATTTTTGCTGTTGTAAACACCCATTTCAGTTTAAGCAATGGCTCCGCAGATAATACCACCCCTTTAACACAAGCATTGGAGCTGATATCTGTTTGCAAGGATTTAAAAAATATTTTTGGTTGTCCGGTTTTCCCTATAGGTGACTTCAATGCAAAAACCGCCACAAAAAACAAACCCTCTCCGATTTATGAAATCCTATGCACCGCTTTTCAGAACACAAAAAACATTGCCGAAGTTGTATCAAATGGTGAAAACACAAATAAAAAAACACTTTTTGTTGACCATATTTTTTCATTCGGAGATGCAAAAATCACCAACCACGCAACCCTATCGCAACCCGATTTTAAAAAATTAAGTGACCATTACCCTGTGTTTTGTGATATAAACATAAAATAATTTCTAAACAATGTTATTTTTTTGTTGACTTTAGTTCATTTTGTTGTAAAATATTCTCATAGGTATTACAAAACACTTAAAGGGAGAGGTATAAATGGATTTAAGTAAAATTATTGAAGCAAAAAGCAAAGCTGCACAATATATGATTGATGAAATCACATATATTTGCAATACCTTTGAAAAAAGAGGCCCCGGCTCAAAGGGTGAGCAACAGGCTTGCGAATATGCAGTTGAAAAAATGAAGGAATTAGGTTGCGACAGAGCATTTGTTGAAAGCTTTAAAGAGAACCCCGGCTGCTTCTTCGGCTGGATTTATTTCACAATCACCTTCTGCTTTTTAGCTCTTATTTCATATTTCTTTATTCCTGCTTTATCAATTGTATTTATTGCAATGGGTCTTATCATCTGCTTCTTACAATTCGGTCTTTACAAGAAGTTTGTTGATAAATTCTTTCAGGAAAAAATTGGTCATAATGCAACAGGCTTTAAAAAACCCGCAGGTGAAGTAAAAAGAAGAATCATCTTTGTTGGTCACGCTGATGGCGCATGGGAATGGCCCTTTAAATATAAATTTACATATTTAGGCTTTGATATTCATATGATGGTTTGCTTCCTTGGTGCTTTCTATACACTTGCTATCGCTATTTTAAAAATAGCAGGCGTACTTGAAGGTGCTCTTGCAACAAAGCTGGGTCTTGTTGCCCTTGTTTTTGCACCCTTCTGGTTTGGTCTTTACTTTATGTGGAACCGCAACAAAACTGTTGATGGCGCTAACGATAACCTTTCAGGTTGTTATATAGGTATGGCAATCCTTAAAATGCTTCAGGAACAGAACATTGAGCTTGAAAACACAGAAATCGGCGTTATTTTCACAGGTAGTGAGGAAGCAGGTCTTCGCGGTGCAATGGCTTGGAGCGAAGCTCATAAGGACGAAATGAACGATGTTCCCACATTCATTTATTCTTACGATACAATAACACAAACAGAAGAGCTTATGGTTAACTACCGCGACCTGAACGGCACTGTTAAGGTTGATAAGGATGTTTCCGATTTGTTTATTGAGGCTTGTGAGGAATTAAATATTCCCTGTAAAAAAGGTATGGTTCCCCCTCTCGGTGGTGCAACAGACTCAGCAGCATTTGCTCAGGCAGGTCTCAGAGCAACAGGTATCACAGCACTCAGCCACGCTCTTCCCGATTTCTATCACACAAGACTTGACACTCCCGATGCACTTAACAAGGAATGCCTTGAATTATGCTACGCAGCAAGCGTAAAGGTTCTTGAAAAGTTCGATAACGGAGCAAAGCAATAAAAAACGCGAAAGCGTTTTTTATTGAATGCGGAATGCGAAATTCGGAATGCGGAATGCGGAATGATTTTCAACTTCTATGCAAATCAGTATTATTTCTTAAGAAAATCAGATTTAGTCGAAAACGCAAAAGTAACTACACTATAAAGGTTATAGAACAAAAAAGCAAAGGCGCGTCCTTACCTCTCTTCGAAGAGAGGGGGACCGCCTTTTG
>JAZUOL010000051.1:0-8023 GCA_045604605.1 Acutalibacteraceae bacterium
TCTCCAATTGCTGCGACACAAGTTTTCATCTACTCACAAGGAATGTGAAAACAGGAATGCGTTTTTTCAAAATTAAAACACATTCTTGCAAGATAGACTTATTAACTTGTGTCGCAACATCATTGTATCACAATTACCATAAATTGTAAATAATAAAATATTTACTTTTTTTGACAAAAAACTACAAAATCATACAATCGTGCCAACGGCACACCTAACCTCTTCACTTTTCACTATTCACTCAACCTATGTTCCACCTATCAATACTCGCCCTCTGCATTGCTCCGATGATTCGTTCAGGCACATCGCCATATTCATCCGAGAGTCTTTTGAGGAGCAGCTTTGCATCTTCTCTTTTAGTTTTTTCATTAGCAGGGCATTTACTTTCAATAATGGGCAAATTAAGCCTCTCTACCGCCTGTTCTACGGCACTTTCCCGAACATATATAAGAGGTCTTATCATTGTAATATCTCGCCTTGAAAGGTATGTAACAGGGGCGAAACAGCCTATACGGCTTTCTATAAGAAGATTCATCATAAAAGTTTCAGCAGCATCGTCAAGATGATGTCCCAAAGCAATTTTATTGCAGCCCAATTGCTTTGCGGTATCGTGGAGTATTCCTCTTCTCATTCTGGCGCACAAAGAGCAAGGACATTCTTCTTTTCTGATATTGAAAATAATTTCATACAAATCAGTTTTTTGAACCACATATTCCACGCCATATTCGTCACAGAGCTTCTGAATAGCTGAAAAATCACCGTCCCGATTATCAAAACGCATATCAAGAGTTATTGCTACTACCTGAAAATCTGCAGGGTAAAAACGCTTTAAATCGCACAAAGCTTTAAGAAGCATCACTGAATCTTTTCCGCCGGAAACACCAACAGCGATTTTATCACCGCTTTGAATCATTTTGTAATCATCAACTGCGGCTCTTGTTCTACTTAAAATTTTTCTCATAAGGGATTATTCCTCTTTTTTCTTACCCGCTCTGCCATTGCCGGAAATATCTATATCCTCTTCCTTAGGAACACGTTTGAGAGAAACTGCAAGAATAACAACGGAAACTACCAGAGCTGCACACAGCACAGCTATATAAGCCTTATTTTTTCCGTCTTTTTCCGTATTTTTCTCAGAAACAACATCCTCCGGTTCATTGGCAAAATCAGTGAATCGTTTATTAACGTCAACTTCCAACACAAATTCTGTTGTTTCTGCTTTCTTTGAGGTTGTGATAATGGTGGTACTTTCTGTTATTTCCTCTGATGTGGTGGTTTGTGCTGAAGCAGAAAGACTGCACATACCAACAAAAAGCACCCCACAAAGCAACAACGCAATAGCTTTTTTCATTTTACTCACACTCTTTTTATAATTTGATTTTTTAACTGTGTAATTGATTTTTCTAAAACGCTTCTCGTACAAGCAACATTGAGTCTTGAAAAGCCCTTGCCGTTTTCACCGAACCAGAAGCCGGGATCTTGAATTATACTGCATTCATTCTGCAGAAATAAATCAAGCTCCTCATCATTCATCCCCAGCTTTCGCATATCAAGCCACATTAAATATGTGCCCTGACAGTCAAAAATTTCAATTTGCGGGACATCCTTTAAAATATCATTTACCAGATTGATGTTATCTTCAATATATTTATTCACCCCATCAACCCAATAATCACATTTTGTGTATGCGCAAATTGTTGCAGGACGAGAAACGCAATTAATGCAGCTATAACCATCTGCTGAGAGTTGTGTCTGAAACTTTTTCCTTAATGCTTCATCAGCAATAATAATATTTGAAGTCCCCAATCCGGCAAGGTTAAAGGTTTTACTTACCGCAGTACATATTACCGTATTTTTTGAAAAACGTTCATCAACATTATTGATTACTGTATGATTGCATGCTTTTCTTACAATATCAAAATGAATTTCATCACTTACAAGCACCACATTATTTTCAAGGCAGATTTCCCCTACCCTTTTAAGCTCTTCTTCTGTCCAGACTCTGCCAACAGGATTATGAGGACTGCAAAGGAGCATTAATTTAACATCATCTTGTGCTGCAATTTCCTCTAACTCCTCAAAATTCATTTTATAGGTGTTACCTTCAGGAACAAGGGGATTATCCGCAATAACTCTTTTATTATTAAGAATAGATTTTGAGAAAGGATAATAAACAGGACTTTGGATTATAATCTTATCTCCCTCATTGGTAAAGGCTCTTATTGCAGTATTTATAGCAAAAACCACTCCGCCAACACAGGTAATCCAATCATTTTCAATTTTAAAGTTATGGCGACGCAACAGAAATTCACGAACGCTGTCGCGGTATTCTTTATCTGCATCTGTGTAGCAAAAAAAGCCTTTTTCTGCAAATTCTTTTACAATTTCTCTAACCTCTTCAGGTGTTTGAAATTCCATATCTGCAACAGAAAGTGGATATGCGCCTCTTTCGATTAAACCTTCGGGAACGGTGGTATCCCATTTATATGAACCGCTGTTTCGGCGGTTAAAAGCTTTGTCAAACATAGTTATTCACCTTATGAACAGAATTGAGGAAGCAAGCATTACCTGTCCCCAGAAATATGTAACGATATTGAAAATTTTCAAAGGATAGTTTTTCTTTTGACCACCAAAATTGATTATGCCCAAAGTTGCATCTGAAAGAACAAAGAAAAGTGAACCAAAGGTTAAAACGAGAAAACAAATTATTCCGTTTTTCCCACCATTCTGCCAATAATAAAAGCCTAAAGCAGAGGCTTTGGTAAACATAAATGTTATAACAACAAAATACACTGCTATGGCATATTTCACAACCTTGGGACTGAATTTCACCTTCAAAACTTTTGCATTAATTAAAGCTGCCGCTATGATTATCATTCCAACTATTATTTCAGGAGCATTAAACATCTCATACCCAGGAAAAAGCTTTGGCAAGGTTCTTACATGAGAAGCTATGTAGAAAACATGACCTATAAGAAAGCTTATAAATCCTGTTACAAAATATGCATCAGTTGGTTTAGCATGAAGAAAATAATCTCCTATCCAACCAAAAACAAGTCCTACAAGCATAGTTATTGCATAGGAAGAAAAATTGTCTGAAATAAACATTGACAAAATCCCAACACTAACAAACATTGTTGAACAAATCATTTTAAGTATAAGAGATTTTCTACATTTCTGAGGCCAAAGGGCTTTTAAGTACCATGGGGTACAAATCACTTCAACCAGCAAACACACACCAAAAGCAATCCACAATGCCATTTTTATCCCTCACCGCATAATTATTACCTATATTGTAACACAAGCACAATAAAAAGGCAATACAAAAGGGAAGCCCTCTGCCTTTCGGCAGAGGGCTCTTTTTCAATTAATATTTGAAATCTGTGATGATCATTGTGTTGAAAAGCTCCTGCTTGTCAATCTGGATATCACCCATCAGGATGACATTACCGGCACCCTGAATAGCAACATTCATATACTGCTCAAGCTTGATGATTTCATTTGTTTTTGTATCATATTCTACAATTGCTTTACAATCATGGTATGTAAGGTTATATGTAACATTTTTGATAACCTTAGAAACTGTACCACCATTAAGTGTTTCATCAATATCAGCCTTTGAAAGAGGTGAGAACATTGCACCTACATTACTGGGAGAAGTTGTTGCACCCTCTGCCATAGGTTCGGGATTAGCTTCATCCTTAAGCTCAATTGTAATTCTTGCTTTACCATTGCCAAGGTCTTCGTAATTTGTGCTTTCGATAGCATTTACATCTGTAAGATAGCAACCCTTTTCACACTTGTAAACAGGGAACCATCTCATATCGCCACCTTTTTCAACGATTTCGGGCTCTGCCTCTGCAGTTTCTTTTGATGTCATAAGATCAAGAGTATCAACAAGGTTAAGAAGAACGCCTACAAGACCTGAACCTTTGGAAATAACACGATTCTGTGCATCGGAGGGAAGCTCCTGATACTCAACCTTTTTATAACCGGGAGCATCTTTTTTAGCCTTGTTCATAACTTTTGTATAGATATCGAGAACCTCTTTATCTGTTTTCTTTGCTGCTGTTGCGCCGCCGTTATTATCTGCAGGCTCGCTGGCATCGGGAGTAGCTGCATTATTATCTGCAGGCTTGCTTGCATCGGGAGCTGGCGCATTGTTATCTGCAGGCTTGCTTGCATCGGGAGTAGGTGTTACAACATCTGCAGATGTACCATTATTTGTATCAGGTGCGGGAGAAACAACATTGTTTGTTGAACCATTGTTTGTCTGGGGTGTTACTGTGTTGTTAGGAGCAACAACAGTTCCCTGCTGAACTACCTGATTCTGCTGAGCGGGTGCTTGTTCAAGTTCGTTTTTTGCAAGGAAAACAATTGAAGCAACGGAAACAGCATTACTTGCAATTACCGTAAAAACAAGGGAAACCGCAAGAATGGCAGCAATAATTTTTAAATCTGTGCTTTTCATTTTTCTAACCTCTTTCATATTTGCACTTTATTCATATAAAATGCATATTTAATAATACTATAAGATTAAACCAAATTCTGTAAAAAGTCAATACTATATATTGCAAAAAAGGAAGCGCTTTTATTTGTCTAAAAGAAAAACCCGACTCCGAAGAGTCGGTTTTATGTAACTCAAATTAATATTTGAAATCTGTGTACTTAGCGTTAAATTCAAGTTCACCTGTTGCATTGATTGAACCATTAAGGTTAGCTTTAATATAGCCGATACCATAATGAGTAATGCTTACGAACTTGCCATCTGCTGTCATTTCAGATGTGATTGTGTAATCAACATATTTGATTTCACCTTCAAGGCTCTTAACTACAGCAATATTTGCAGCTTCCTTCTGAACATCAGCATAATCAAGGAATTCTCTTGACATAACTGCAAGACCATCTTTATCAGCATATGATGGGTTAACCTGTTCATTCATAACAACAACAACTTTGTAGTTGCCATTTGCAAGCTTTTCTGCTGTAGCACTCTTAACAGCACCCTTTGAGCAGTTACTGATAGGCATACGATTTTTAGCATCGTCTGAACCTTTTGCATTAACCTTTACTTCAGCTTCATCTTCTGTTGTCATAAAGCCTTCCAAAATCGGAACGATAATGCCGTCGAGGAAACCAAGACCCTCAATTTTAAGAGGTGTCTGCCAGCCAATCTTATTGTAGCTTGCGGAACCATTCTTATGGATGTCCATAGCTGCTTTCTGGTATGCAGCAAGGGGATCCTTAGCTATGGGGTTGTTGTCAACCTGTTCAGCGGGCTGAGTTGCTTCGGGAGCTGCATTGCCTGCGGGCTGAGTTGCCTCAGGAGTTGCGTTGCCTGCGGGCTGAGTTGCTTCGGGAGTTGTTGAAGAACCAGCATTACCTGCGGGCTGAGTTGCCTCGGGAGTTGTTGAAGTACCTGCATTAGGTGTTGTAGAAACGCCTGCATTAGGTGTTGTAGATGTGCTACCACCGGGAGTTGCTACATTACCACCGGGTACGTTTGCAGTACCTTCCTGAACTGTTTCACCTTTTGCAAGGAAAATAACAGAAGCGATGGAAACTGCATTGCTTGTTACAATTGTGAAGAAGAGAGCTATACTGAGAATTATAGCAACAATCTTCATATCTGAATTTTTCATTGGTATAATACCCCTTTCAACTTTGTGGTACTGTATAAACAATAGCACACCTATACAATAACACATTATTTTTCAGTATCTTAAGATTACTCTAAAAAACGAAAAAAGTCAAGTGCATTTTATTCAAATGCACTGACTTATTTCATTTTCGTCAAAAAGCCGAAAAATGCTTACATTTTTTGTGTATTCCATATATTTCGAGCATATTCGTTAATAGCTCTGTCAGCAGCAAATCTGCCTGAATATGCAATATTGAGAAGTGACATCTGATTCCATTTCTTCTCATCAAGGAAAGTTTCTCTTACTTTCTTCTGAGCTCTCTGATAATCCGCAAAATCAGCAAGCACCATAAAAGGATCGTGATGGATAATTGTTCCTGAGATATCAGAAAAATCTTTACCGTCTATTCCGTTATGAGTGATAAAGTCAAGAACCTTGCGAAGCTCAGGATTATTGTTGTAATAATTCTGAGGATTATAACCGCTTTTACGAAGCTCGTTAACCTCTTCTGTTCTCATACCGAAGAGGAACATATTATCGTCCCCTACTGATTCATGAATTTCAACGTTGGCACCATCAAGAGTACCGATGGTAAGCGCGCCATTCATCATAAGCTTCATATTACCTGTACCGCTTGCTTCCTTACCTGCGAGAGAAATCTGCTCTGAAACATCGGCAGCAGGCATAAGTCTTTCGGCGTTTGTTACATTGTAATCCTCAACATAAAGAACCTTAAGTCTGCCTCTAATATCAGGATCCTTATCAATCATCTCACCCAAAGCAAGAATGAAGCTGATAATTCTCTGAGCTACATAATAACCGGGAGCGGCTTTCGCACCGAAAATATAGGTTTTAGGAACGAAGTCGCCATCGGGATTTTCCTTAATAGCAAGATATTCGGAAACAATGTTAAGAGCATTAAGATGCTGACGTTTGTACTCGTGAAGTCGTTTTACCTGAACATCAAAAATTGAGTTTGTATCAAGCTCAACCCCTGTTGTTTTCTTAATATGCTTTGCGAAAGCTTCTTTATTAGCTTTCTTGATTTCGCCGATTCTCTTAAGAACAGATTCATCATCCTTGAAATCTGCAAGTTTTGAAAGATGTTCTGCATCGTAAACAAACTTGTCGTTACCAAGAAGCTCCTTAATATACTCAGTCAAAGCGGGGTTTGCCTGACAGAGCCAACGGCGATGTGCAATACCGTTTGTAACATTAGTAAACTTATCGGGTGTAAGTCTGTAGAAATCATTAAAGAGAGTGTCTTTAAGAATCTGGCTATGAAGAGCGGAAACGCCATTCACCTTATGACTTGCGGCAACACAAAGGTTTGCCATACGAACTGCGCCACCGGAAATAATAGCGGTACGCTCAACATAATCTGCATCGTGAGTACATTCCCATACATAAGCACGGAAGCGATTGTCTATTTCTTTAATTATGTTGTATATACGAGGAATAAGACGTTTTACAAGGTCTTCGCTCCAACATTCAAGCGCTTCGCTCATAACTGTATGGTTTGTATATGCAACTGTGTTTGTAACAATTCTCCATGCATCATCCCAACCATATCCGCACTCATCAAGAAGGATTCTCATAAGCTCGGGAATTGCCATTGTGGGATGTGTATCATTAATATGGATTGCAATTTTCTCAGGAAGGTTATCAATTGTGCCGTATTCACGGAGGTGATGGCGAACAATGTCCTGAACAGAAGCAGAAACAAGGAAATACTGCTGACGAAGTCTTAAAGATTTACCTTCCGGATGATTATCCATAGGATAAAGAACCATACTGATAACCTCTGCCATTGCCTGACGCTCCATAGAGCGCATAAAGTCGCCCTGATTAAAGGATTTCATATCAAACTCAGGCGCTCTTGCACTCCAGAGTCGAAGGCAACTGATACCCTTACCATCCTTGCCTGCAACGAACATATCATAAGGAATAGCCTGAATGATATTGCCGTTTTCAATTTCAACATGGTGGTACTGATTGTCCCATGATTCTTTTAGAGTACCTTCAAAGCAAACATCAACTGCACTGCTTTCACGGGGCTGCAACCAAACCTCACCACCAGGTAGCCAGTTATCAGGAAGCTCAGTCTGTCTGCCTTCAACGAGCTTCTGACGAAAGATACCGTATTCGTAAAGAATTGAATAACCTCTTGCAGGATAACCCTGAGTTGCAAGACCATCAAGGTAGCATGCAGCAAGTCTGCCGAGACCACCGTTGCCCAGACCTGCATCAGGCTCACAATCATAAAGTTTTTCCAGCACAATACCGAAATCCTTAAGTGCTGAAGTAAAAGTTTTTGTAAGGTTCAGGTTGTAAAGAGTATTTTTAAGTGAACGACCCATGAGAAATTCCATTGAAAGGTA
>JAZUOL010000052.1:0-12480 GCA_045604605.1 Acutalibacteraceae bacterium
TTGACGGCTTCGGCAATCTTCCTGTATGTATTGCAAAAACACAGTACAGCTTCTCTGATGACCCCACAAAGCTTGGTGCACCCGATAACTTCAAGGTTACAGTAAGAAACCTCAAGGTTTCTGCAGGTGCAGGCTTCATTGTTGTTCTCACAGGTGATATTATGACTATGCCCGGTCTTCCCAAGAGCCCTGCAGCAGAGCGTATTGATGTTGATGAGAACGGCAAAATCACAGGTCTTTTCTAAGAAATATAACTAAACGGAGTAAATACAAATGGAAAACCAGATTCCCGAAAGAAAGAAAATAGTTTTGAGTTGCATTCAGCCCACAGGTACACCCACTTTGGGTAACTACCTTGGGGCACTCAAAAACTGGAAAAATATGTGCGAGGATTATGACTGCCTTTATGGTGTTGCGGATTTGCACTCAATAACAGTGCCCACATTCCGTGAAAATCCCGCTCAGCTTAAAAAGAATACCCTTGAGCTTTATGCTCTTCTTTTAGCACTTGGCATTGACCCTGAAAAGAATGTTGTTTTCGTTCAGAGTCATGTTCCCACCCACGCTCAGTTAGGTTGGATTCTCAACTGTTACACTCAATTTGGTGAGGCTGCAAGAATGACTCAGTTCAAGGAGAAGAGTCAGAAGCTTGACGGTAATATTTCTGTAGGTCTTTTTGACTATCCTGTGCTTATGGCAGCAGATATTCTTGTTTATGGTGCAGACTTCGTGCCAATCGGAGCAGACCAGAAGCAGCACCTTGAGCTTGCAAGAAACATTGTTGACCGTTTCAATGCTATTTACGGTAATGTTTTCAAAATGCCCGAACCCTTTATCGGCAAAGCAGGTGCAAAAATCTGCTCTCTTCAGGACCCAACTCATAAAATGAGCAAATCCGACGATAACCCCAAATCATATATTTCAATGCTTGATGAACCCAATGTGATTATGAAGAAAATCAAATCTGCGGTTACAGATAGTCAGGCTGTTGTTAAATATGCAGAGGGTAAGGACGGCATAAATAACCTTATGACAATCTACTCCTGTTGCACAGGCAAATCCTTTGAGGAAATTGAAAAAGAGTTTGAAGGCAAAGGCTACGGCGACTTTAAAACCGCAGTAGGTCAGGCAGTAATCGATGAGTTAGCACCCGTTCAGGCTCGTTATAAGGAGCTTATCAGCGATAAGAAATATCTTGAAGAATGTATGAAAAAAGGCGCAGACCTTGCAACAAGAATTTCACAGCGTACATTAGATAAAGTAATGAAAAAAGTAGGTTTTTATCAACCTAAATAACATTTATTTGAGCGAACAGGGTAAGTTAGGAATGAGGAGTGAGGAGTGTAGGGGAAGTTTCGCTTCCAAACATTTTATTAAACATTTCAAACAATAACTTTTTCCTTAAAACAAATATTAACAAAATAAAACACCAAAAGATTCAAGATGTAAAGTCTTGAATCTTTTGCTTTTATAATATTGATATGGATTATGACACTGGTATCTGGCATCTGGCGACTGGCGGCTGGTAGCTTATAATTGCCGACCGTAGGTCCAGACACTGTTATAATTTATAATCGCGTCGCAGACCCGAAACTTGCCACTTGCCACTTTCAATTTGTAATTTGGCAAAAAGAAATCCCACAGCATTTTGCTGTGGGGTTTCTTTTGTCCAACAATTAGTTGGATTTGTTAAGCTTGTTAACGAGCTGTGATTTCTTGTGTGCAGCGTTGTTCTTGTGAAGAAGACCTTTAGCAGCAGCCTGGTCAAGTTTCTTAACAGCAACCTTAACAGCATCAGCCTTTGCTGCATCGTTAGCATCGATAGCTGCATTAGCTTTTTTGATAGCAGTTTTAAGAGCAGAGTTAGCAGCTTTGTTTCTTGCAGCTTTTGTTGCATTAACAACAACTCTCTTCTTAGCAGATTTAATGTTGGGCATTACGGCACCTCCTTGTCGTTATTTTCGTATCATACAGTCATATATAATAACATAAACTCTTTTTAAATGCAAGAGATTTTTTCAATAAAAACCCTAAAATTTTGATTATTTTCCGAATTTTTCTTCGTACTCTTTTATAGCCTCTTCAATGATTGCAACTGCGTCAAGAACACCCTTAACCTCATCAATTGCAGTTTCCTTGCTTTCCAATGTTTTATATACAGAAAAGAAGTGCTTCATTTCATCAAAAACATGGGAAGGAAGCTGACTTATGTCCTTATATGAGCTATAAGTGGGGTCATTAAAGGGAATGGAAATAATCTTGTCATCGGGTGCACCATTGTCAAGCATTGTAATAACACCGATAGGGTAACATTCAACAAGTGACATAGGCTGAATATTGCCCGAGCAAAGCACAAGAACATCCAAAGGGTCGTTGTCCTTTGCATAAGTTCTGGGAATAAAGCCGTAGTTAGCAGGGTAGTGGGTAGAGGTGTAAAGAACACGATCAAGTCTTAAAAGACCGGTTTCCTTATCAAGCTCATATTTCATTTTACTGCCCTTGCTGATTTCGATAACAGCTACATAGGAAGAACGTGAAATTCTTTCAGGATTGATATCGTGCCAGATATTCATATTGTCACCTCATTAATCAAACAAAAACTTTTTGAATGTTTCAATATATTCTTTTGCTCTTACGGGATTTGTGCTTTCTGCAAAAATTCTGAGAAGAGGTTCAGTACCTGAGAAACGGCAGATAACAAAGCCATCCTCAAAATAAACCTTGCAACCATCTTCATAATTAACTTTTACAATTTCATCCTTGAAAACAGGAAGGCGCTTTTCAATCATAAGCGTTTTTTCAACAACAGGCTTAATTGCAGGGTCAAAGCGCATATCATCCTCAACCATTGAAAAGTCACCGAATTCTTTGCGGAGCTTTTCGAGAGTTTGTGAGGGGGATTCACCCGTAACGCTTACCATTTCTGCAAAGAGAGAAGCGGCATAAACGGAGTCTTTACCATGGATGTGACCTCTTACAGTAAGACCACCGGAGGACTCACCGCCCAATACTGCATCAACCTCGTCAATTTTTGAAGAGATATATTTAAAGCCGACGGGAACCTCGTAGCATTTTTCACCGAAGGATTCAGCAATTTTATCAAGCATATGGGTTGTTGCAAGGTTCCTTACAACCGGACCGCGCCAACCCTTGTATTTAACAAGATAATAATATAAAAGGCAAAGGATTTCGTTGGCGTTAATATATTTACCGTTTGCGTCGATAATGCCCAATCTGTCACCGTCGCCATCCATACCGATACCGAAATCATAACCGCCCTTAACAACTGCATTTTTTAGATTTGTAAGACTTTTTTCAGACGGCGCAGGCATAACACCACCGAAATATGCGTCTTTATTTACATTCATTGTGTCAATAGTGCATCTTGCAGTATAGAAAATAACAAGAAGGGGATATGTACCTGAACCGTGCATTGTGTCAAAAAGAACACGAAGACCTCGGTTGCGAAGAGCCTCCATATCAATAACATCAATAATATCATCAAGAAATTTGTTGAAAGGATTGTTTATATATTCAACAAGACCCTTTTCTACTGCATCATCAAAAGCAGTAAAATCAACCGAATCAACTTTTTCAATAAGCTTTTCAAGACGAGAGGTTGTTTCAACAGGAGCATCTCTGCCTTCTTCAACAATAAGCTTAATGCCGTTATAATTTGAAGGGTTGTGACTTGCGGTAATTTCAATACCAAAATTAAGTTCTCTGTCCTTAACGGTGTGCATAACAAGGGGAGTAGGTGCAGAACGATCCATAAAAAGAACTTTTATGCCGTCTTTTGTAAGCACTTCAGCAACCCATTTTGCAGCGTTTTCGGAAAGGAAGCGTCTGTCAAAACCAATAATAACAGGCTTGTCTGTTTTATTGTCTTCTTTCATAAGAAGGCTGATACCCTTTGCAACCCGGCGAATATTTTCGCAAATGAAATCCTCACCGATAACAGCACGCCAACCACCTGTACCAAATAAAATTTTATTCATAAAAATCACCTCGGACATTATATCACATATATATTCATAATAACAAAATCAAAAAAATTTGTAAATAGGAGATATGATAGTTTTTAAAGGTTTATTTAACTTGTTTTTATTGAAAATATTATGTATAATAAGAATAACAAAACTAAAGGAGTTCGGTATGAAAATTTTAGTTCTTAATGGCAGTCCTAAGGGTGATTACAGCATAACTCTTCAAACCTCAATATATCTTTCAAAGCTTCACCCTGAACACGAGTTTGATTTTCTCAATGTAGGGCAGAGAATAAAGGCTTTGGAAAAGGATTTTTCTGAAGCGGAAGAAAAAATAAATAATGCGGATTTGCTGATTTTTTCTTACCCTGTTTATACGTTTCTTGCCCCATATCAGTTACATAAATTTATTTCCGTTTTAAAAGAAAAAGGTGTTAATCTTAAAGGTAAATATGCAACACAAATTTCAACCTCAAAGCATTTTTATGATGTAACTGCTCACAGATACATTCAGGACAATTGTCAGGAAATGGGCCTTAAATTTATAAAAGGTCTTTCTGCTGATATGGATGATTTACCCTTGAAAAAAGGTCAGGAAGAAGCAAAAGCATTTTTCAGCTTTTTGATGTGGTCTGTTGAGAATGATGTTATTGAACCCTGCTTGAATGCTTTCACAACTGCTAAAAATATTAATGTAGATATACCCCAGGAAACAGAGGCAAATAAACCGGGCGATGTTGTAATTATAGCCGATTATTCTGAAAATGATACACAAATTCAGAATATGATTTCTCGCTTTCAGAATGTTTTAAATCGTAAAACAAGAGTTGTAAATATAAGAGATTTTCAATTTAAAGGTGGTTGCTTAGGCTGCCTTAATTGTGCCACCGGTGGCGAATGTGTTTACAAAGACGGCTTTGCAGATTATTTGAGAAATGAGCTTAATTCTGCCGAAGCAAGAGTCTTTGCTTTTACTATTAAAGATCATTCGATGGGCACTCAGTTAAAGCTCTATGATGACCGCTCCTTCTGCAACGGTCACCGATCTGTTACAATGGGTAAGCCTGTTGGTTACCTTATCAGCGGTAATTACAGCGAAGAAATTAATCTTCAGACAGTTGTTGAAGCAAGAGCAAGCACAGGCGAAAATTTCCTTTGCGGCGTTGCAACGGATGAATTTAACCCCAATGCCGAAATAGATAAAATGGCAAAAACCCTTGAATATGCCCTTGAAAATAACCATACCTGTCCTCAGAATTTTTATGGTGTTGGCGGTATAAAAATTTTTCGCGACCTTATCTGGATTATGCAGGGCTTTATGAAAGAGGATCACAAATTCTTCAAAGCTCATAATCAGTATGATTTCCCACAGAAGAAAAAGGGAATGATGCTTTTGATGTACCTTTTGGGCAGTGCACTTTCCTTACCTAAAATCAAATCCAAAATGGGCAACAAAATGAACGAAGGTATGCTGATGCCCTATAAAAAGGTTATAGATGATTTGAATAAAAAATAAAAACAGGGACTCCGAGATAAATTGAATTTACCCCGGAGTTCTTTTTGTATTATACAAAAACACAACAGCTTTTTTGTAGATTTTTGATATGGGTTTATAATTGTATGTTTTGTAGATTTATGGTATTATAAATTGCGGTATAACCTTAAAATCATTTAAAGGGGTATTGATATGAAAAATGTATTGAAAAGGAGTTTATCAATCTTTCTAGCAATAACAATCATTTTCAGCTCTGCATATGTAGGGCTTGCTGAAGTTGATTATAACGGGATTAATTTTAGTGGGTTTAATCAGTTTGTGAAAAAGTTGATACCGGATTTCTCTGTTAAATCACAGGCTGCGAGTAGTGGTACTTGTGGTGAGAATGTTACATGGAATCTTGATGATGAGGGTACACTTACTATAAGCGGTACAGGTGATATGAAGAATATTTCACATGTTGAGCATGTTCCCTGGTATAGTGTTAAAACAAAAATAAAAAAGGTTGTTATTGATAGCGGAGTAACAAGTATTGGTGAGAAAGCTTTTTTTTATTGCACGAACCTTACATCTATAGAAATTCCTGATAGCGTAACAATTATAAGTACTTATGCTTTCAAAGGATGCAAGCATCTTACCACTATTACCATTCCCAATAGTGCAACAAGAATAAATGGTTCTGCTTTCTACGATTGTGAAAGCCTTACATCAATAGAAATTCCTGATAGTGTAATAACTATAAGTGATTCTGCTTTCCGTGAGTGCTCTGGCCTTTTAACTGTAACAGTTGGTAATGGTGTTAAGAGTATAGGTGATTCTGCTTTCTTTAATTGCAAGAGTCTTGAAACAGTTGCCATTGGTGATAGGGTAACAAGCATAGGTGAAAATGCTTTCTATAATTGCATAAGCCTTACATCAATAGAAATACCTGATAGTGTAACAAGTATAGGTGAATATGCTTTCAAAGGATGCACAAGCCTTACAGAAATAACAGTAGATTTAAAAAATGAGTATTATAGTTCGCTTGACGGGGTTTTGTTTAATAAAGGTAAAACTACACTTATAAAATATCCTATAGGAAAAGCGAATACATCCTATGCTATCCCTGATGGTGTAACGAGTATAGGTGAATATGCTTTCTCTGGTTGCACAGGTCTTGTATCAGTAACAATTCCAAATGGTGTAACAAGTATAGGTAGATATGCTTTTAAAGGATGTGCAAACCTTAAATCAATTACAATCCCAGATAGCGTAACAAGTATAGGTGTTTCTGCTTTCTATTATTGCACAAGCCTTACATCAATAGAAATTCCAGATAGCGTAATAAGTATAGGTTCTTCTGCTTTTAGCGATTGCACAAGCCTTACCACAATTACAATTCCTGATAGTGTAACAAGTATAGGTGAAGAAGCTTTCTATAAATGCACCAATCTTATATCTGCTACTATAGGTGGTGGAAGTATAGGGGGGTATGCTTTCTGTGGTTGTACAAGTCTTACATCAGTTACCATTGGTAATAGTGTAACAAGTATAGGCGAAAATGCTTTCTATAATTGCACAAGCCTTACATCAATAGAAATACCTGATAGCGTAACAAATATGGGGGAAGAGGCATTCTATAATTGCATGAGCCTTATATCTGCTACGATTGGTAATGGTGTAAAAAGAATATATGATAATACTTTCTATGATTGCACAAATCTTACATCAATTGTAATACCCGATAGTGTAACAAGTATAAGTGGTTGTGCTTTTAAAGGATGTACAAGTCTTACATCAATCACGATACCTGATAGTGTAACAAGTATAGGTACATCTGCTTTTGCCGATACAGGATATTATAACGATAATAGCAATTGGGAAAATGATGTTCTTTATATCAACAAACACTTAATAAAAGCAAAAGAAACCTTAACCGGTGGATATGAAATCAAGGAAGGGACTAAAACAATCGCTAAATCAGCTTTTTATGGTTGTAAAAAACTTGTTTCTGTTTCAATTACTGATAGTGTAACAGAAATACTCTATAGAAATTTCTATAATTGCACAAGTCTTGCATATGTTGAAATTGGTAATGGTGTAAAGAGTATAGATGGTGAGGCTTTTTATAATTGCACAAGCCTTAAAGCGATAGAACTACCTGACAGTGTAACAAGTATATGGGGGGCTGCTTTCTCTTACTGCACAAGCCTTAAACATGTGTATTATCATGGTTCAAAAGAGCAATGGAAAAAAGTTTATGTGGTTAGCAGTGGCAACACTCTATTAACTTCTGCCACAATTCATTACAATGCAGATAAATCTGATATTAACGTAGAAATGCTTGTATCTGATGGAACATTGTTCAAGTTATATAATAAAAAAGCATGGTATGAATTAGATTTGAAAGGAGTAGATTCTTGGGAGCTCAATGCAAGAATTAATAATGCAACCATAAGCTATAGTGGAATTACCGAAATTTTAACAAAAAACAACTTTTTTGTTAAAAGCTCAGATATGGGCTTTGGTGTTGTAGTAACTGCACCTGATTTTCAAAAATATATTATACCATCAGCCGTAACAAGAAGTTGGAAAAAAGATTCTTTGCCGGAGTTTTCAGCATATATGACAAAGGATACTAAGGATGGTAAAACTTACATATCCTCAGTTTTTGCAAGAAATTGTAGTGAAGATAATTCGAAAAAATATATTGATGTAACAACAGAAAATGTTAATCTTCTTAACGGAGTTAAAACAGACGTTATTATATCTGCCGTGGTGCAAAATTCACCTGTAAAGGAATATTGGCTTTCTCAGGACAATCAACATAAATTTTCCGATTCTGACGGAGTTTTTTCTGCCGTAGATTTGTATTCTGTTTTTGATGAGAATAAACCTGTTTATGCTTATGCCGTTTTAGAAAACGGAGAGACAACAGAGTTAGTTTCTGTTTCGCTAAAAAAACAGGTTATGAGTAGTACAGCAGCAAAGTTTGTAAATGGTCTTGATTCAAGCAAAATCAGTCTTTTAGGCGAAGATGGCTTTAAAATAACTTTGTCTGACAGTCTTCCGATTGTAGGTGGTGCTGATATAACTACCGGCATGGCATCTATTCCTGTGGGAGTAGAAATAGAAAACGAGCGTATCAGAATTTCTATCGGTGTTGATATCTTTAAAATTAATGGAGAAGATGAGGCAACATACCTTTGGGAGAATTTTAAAGATTCCTGTAAATCTATAAATGAGTCTGTTGAAGAAGCAACAGACAAAATGAAAACATACAGAAATTTAATGATAGCGAAAAAATTTGGCACTGTGGAAACGGAGCCAAGTAAAAAATTGAATTTTGACGGTGCTTTTTTGGGATATATTGAAGCATACATAATTGATGGGGAAATTGTCTTTAAAGAAGTAAGTGGCACTGTTGCAGTTGAATTTTTCTTTAACTATAAGCAACAATTCCTTGTGGCAGGTATTCCTGCTTTCTATGCCTACGTAAAAGCAGGAGCAGAAGCTTCAGCACAAGTAACCGGTGGAAGAGCTATACCCGATGAAAATTTACCAATTGCGTTTGATATAGAAGCAAGCCTTTCACCTTCTGTTAAAATAGGTGGCGGTGTTGGTATTAAGGATGCTATTTCTGCAGGTATCTGGGGCAAAGGCAATATGCCCGTAACATATAATTTTACCGATACTCACTTTATGCTGGGCATTAAAGGGGAGTTAGGGTTAGAAGCTGAGTTCTTTATGTTATCAGCAAATAAAACGCTTCTTGACCGTTCGGTTAATTTAATTGACCACTATTTTAATAGTCCCCAGAATACACTTTCTGGCATGTCAGATGCGGACATGTCCGAAAATACCATTGACCTTTTCAGGGATGGTGAAGTGAGCCTTGCAGACCGTTCATACCTTGAGAACACGTCAGAATGGCTTGGCGGTCAGAGTGTTTCAACCTTCGGTTTAAGAAGAACAATAACACCTGAAGCCGTAACAATCAGCGATTTGCAGACTGCTGTTTACAAGAACTCCCAGACACAGCTTGTGCAGTTTGGTAATACTATGCTTATGGTATGGATTGAAGACTGTGCAGACAGAGATGCCTATAACAGAATGAGGCTTGTTTATTCTGTTTATGATACTGAAACAGGTACATGGAACGAACCTAAGCCTGTTGCAGATAATGGTACTTCCGATGCAGCACCCTCACTTGCAACAGATGGTGAAAATGTATATGTTGCATGGCAGAATATTGATTATACAGTATCAACAGCAGATGCAGAAACTGTTAATTTATTGATGAAAAATGCAGAAATTCGTCTTGCAAAATACAATGCTGAAACAGGTGCTTTTGAAAATGCAATAACTGTAACGGATAATGCAACCTATGACTATGCACCTAAAGTGACAGTTAACAATGGCGTTGCAGAGGTTTATTGGGTAAATAGCTCTTCGCTTGATTTCCAAAGCGGAACATTGAGCATTCAAAAGAGTGACTTTAACGGCAATGTAACAGAGGTTATCACCGGTCTTAATTATGTTCATGGTGTAGATTCGAATGGTACAGATGTATCCTATACAATGGATAAGGATGGAGATACTTCAACAACTACCGATGTTAAGGTTTACATAAATGGTGAACAAGTAAGTGTTGATTATGAAGGTGTTGAAACATCTTGTTTGTATGCAACATATGCAATGCTTGATGGTGAAAAAACATTGTTCTATGTTGATGACTATAACCTTTGCTATATTCAGGATGGCGAAGAAAAGATAGTGTTTGAAACTCCTCGCAGTATTAACGGCAATCTTCAGATTTGCAGTAATGGTAATGAAACAACTGCAATGTGGCTTGAAGCAGGGGAAATGGGAACAGAGCTTTATTCCTGCTCCTATGAAAATGGTGAATGGAGTTCACCTGTTCAGCTTACAAGCTGTGAAAAGGTTCTTTCTAATGTGGCACTTACATATTTTGATAGCAAAATCTATGGCCTTTTCAACCGCACTCATCTTGAAGAGGTAACAAGTCAGGTTGACGGAAGTACTTATTACAAAAATGGTGAAACAGACCTTTGCCAGCTCACAACAGAGGGCTTTAGTGATATTTCGCTTTCACTTCTGGAGGTGGATGAATCAACCTTTGTTCCCGGTGAGGATGTAACAATTTCTGTATTAGTAGAAAACAACGGTACAGAAAAAGTTCCTGCTATTACATTTATGGTAACAGATGGTAACGGATATTCTCAAACCATAGAAAAAACAGTTAATTTAACTTCGGGTGCATCTGAGTTTGTTGAATTGACTTATACTGTTCCTGAAACCATTTCTGAAACAGAAATAAGCGTATATGCAGGTGTTAGCGGGGATACCGATGAAAGTGATAATTCCATTTCAAATGGCATAGGAACACCCGACCTTTCCATTGGTGAATTAAATGTTAAATATGTTGAGGGGATTTACATCATCAGCGGTGTGATTACCAATAACAACAATGTAGCAGCAGAAAATGTACTACTCAATGCGTACCTTGGCGAAACAACAGACAAAAATCTCTTTATGAATAGCATTGGCACTATTGGTGCTAAAGAAAAATACAGTGTGGAATTTATGCTTGATGAATCCTTAATGGATTTTAATGAGAAAAGCTACTATGATGTAACCGTAAATGTTTCTTGTGACAACAATGAGAAAATGACGGACAATAATCAATCTGTAACGTGTCTTTTTAAAACTGCTGTTCATACTCATACAGAGGGTGAATGGATTGTTGAAAAAGAGGCTACTTGTACAGAAGAAGGTAACAGATACAACAAATGTACAGAGTGCGGAGAAATTGCTAATAGCGAGATAATACCTGCTACAGGACATACTGAAGGTGATTGGATTGTTGATGAAAGTGCTACCTGCACAGAAAATGGTTCAAAACATAAAGAATGTACAGTTTGTGGAGATTCTCTTGAAAATGAAACAATTCTTGCAAGTGGACACAAGTACTCAACAGATTGGACAATTGATAACCCTGCAACTTGTACAGAAAATGGTAGCAAGTCTCGCCACTGTTCAAAATGTGACAGTAAGGCTGATGTTACTGTCATTGCTTCTTTAGGACACATTGAATCTGATTGGATTATTGACGAAGAGGTGTTTTGTTTTTCTGATGGGTTCAAGCATAAAGAATGTACAGCTTGTCAAGAAATTCTTGAAACTCAAACGATAGTGGCAACAGGGCATGTTCTGGGCGATTGGATTGTTGATGTTCAAGCAACAGTGTATAACCCTGGAACAAAACACAGAGATTGTTTGTTATGCATGATGTATTCAGAAGAAGCCGAGATTCCTCAACTCAAATGCTCAAAACCTGTTCTTAAGAAAGTGTATAATGCAAATTCTTATGTTAAAGTAACGTGGGGTGCAGTTGACGGTGCAGATTTATACAGGGTTTATCGTAAAACCGGCACAGGCTCTTATGAATACATCGGCTCAACAGCTAATACATATTTTAACGATAAAGAAGCCGGTGCAGGTAAAACCTGCAGATATAGAATAAAAGCTAAAAATGAAGCGGGTTATTCTGAATACAGTGTAAGCATTGCTATTAAGCACATAGACGAACCTACCCTTAAATCAATAGAAAACTCTGCCTACGGTGTTTTGATTAAATGGGATAAGGTAACCGGTGCACAAAAATATAATGTTTACCGAAAAGTAAGCGGTGGAGAATATAAGTATATAGGTGCAACAAGTGACACTTATTACACCGATAAAACTGCAGAGTCCGGCACAAAATATTATTATGCAATTCGCGGTAAGAGAGATGATAGCGTATCAAGTCAGTCTGCATCACTTTCTAAGTATTACCTTGCAGACCCGACCTTGAAAACACCTACAAGTACTACAAGCGGAATCAAGCTTAGCTGGAGCAAGGTAACAGGTGCAGAAGGTTATATAGTTTATCGTAAAACCGGTAGCGGAAGTTACGAAAAGCTCAAAACCATAGAAGGTGTATCAAAGCTTTCTTAC
>JAZUOL010000053.1:0-21210 GCA_045604605.1 Acutalibacteraceae bacterium
ATATCACAGGTATGAAAGCTTCTCAGGGTATCCTCACAGTTCGTGGCGGTATGACATCTCACGCAGCTGTTGTTGCTCGTGGTATGGGTACTTGCTGTGTATCCGGTTGTGGCGAAATCAAAATGGACGAAGAAAACAAGAAATTTGAACTCGCCGGTAAAACATATGTTGAAGGCGACTACATCTCAATCGATGGTTCAACAGGTAACATCTACGATGGCATCATCCCCACAGTTGACGCTGAAATCGCAGGTGAATTCGGCAGAATCATGGCTTGGGCTGATGAATTCAGAACTCTTAAGGTTCGTACAAATGCTGATACTCCCGCTGATGCTAAGAAAGCTCGCGAACTCGGTGCAGAAGGTATCGGTCTCTGCCGTACAGAGCATATGTTCTTCGAAGCAGACAGAATTGCTGCATTCCGTGAAATGATCTGTGCTGACACAGTTGCAGAAAGAGAAGCAGCTCTTGATAAGATTCTTCCTTATCAGCAGGGCGACTTCGAAAAGCTTTATGAAGCTCTTGAAGGCAACCCCGTTACAATCCGTTTCCTTGATCCACCTCTTCATGAGTTCGTTCCCACTGAAGAAGCTGACATCAAGCTCCTTGCAGATTCTCAGGGCAAATCCGTTGAAGATATCAAAGCTATCATTGCTTCTCTTCACGAGTTCAACCCCATGATGGGTCACCGTGGCTGCCGTCTTGCAGTTACTTACCCCGAAATTGCTGCAATGCAGACAAAGGCTGTTATCCGTGCAGCTATCAATGTTCAGAAAGCTCACGCTGATTGGAACGTAGTTCCCGAAATTATGATTCCTCTCGTTGGTGATGTTAAAGAACTTAAATTCGTTAAGAAGGTTGTTGTTGAAACTGCTGATGCTGAAATCGCAGCTGCAGGTGCAGACCTCAAATACGAAGTTGGTACAATGATCGAAATCCCCAGAGCTTGTATCACAGCTGACGAAGTTGCTAAAGAAGCTGACTTCTTCTGCTTCGGTACAAACGACCTTACTCAGATGACATACGGCTTCAGCCGTGATGACGCTGGTAAGTTCCTTACAGCTTACTATGACAGCAAAATCTTCGAGAACGATCCCTTTGCAAAGCTCGACCAGAACGGCGTTGGCGCTCTTATGGAAATGGCTGTTGCTAAAGGTAAAGCAAGCGGTAAAGACCTCCACTACGGTATCTGTGGTGAACACGGCGGCGACCCCGTTTCTGTTGAATTCTGCCACAAGATTGGTCTTAACTACGTTTCTTGCTCACCCTTCCGTGTTCCGATTGCTCGTCTCGCAGCAGCTCAGGCAGCTATCAAGGACTAATTATTCCAATAACTTAAATATCCAGGTGCAAACCTGATTAGCACGCAAGGTGTAAAACCAAATATCAAATCAAGACTTCGGAGAAGAAATTCTCTGAAGTCTTTTTTTATGCTCTCGTAAACCTTACAAGCTACTACGATTTTGCGGAACCGGAAAGGTGAGCAACTCAATTTTCAAACCCCGGTAAAATGAGTTACCGGAACCTAAAATGCCGGTAAAAAAAGAAGAAAGAACAATGGAAAGAAAACTCAAACCCGTTGAAACACAAAGGTTTTCAGCTTGTTTATGTTACCGGAAAGAGAAATGTGTTAGAACCAAAGAGTTGCCGGAAATACAATGTAGATGTGCTGAGTAATTCTGGAAAAAGGAAAAGAAAAAAGAAGAGAAAAAGTGTGAAATCTGTTGCCGGAAAATCGCTTGTTGAGGGCGAAAAAGAAAACCGGAAAATGATAAACGAAATCGCACTTTTGGTGATAAATTGGATTACACCTGAATATAGTGAGGTTTTTGGGAATCGTTTTTGGGGTTTTTGCAAAATGCCCGCAACCCTTGTAAAATCAAGCTTTGTAGCGATTTCGCTAATTATATAAAATCCCCAAAAACGTTTTTGGGAAAGTCATTTTCATTTTTGGGAACGTTTTTGGGAGTGTTTTTGGGAGGTTTTCTTATGCAAAAAAAGAACTACAAAGGACGATGTGTGAAACGGAATTTGAGTAAGTGTAGTGGGGTGTGCCGAACATACACACCACTTCAAGAAGCTTATGCGGATGTTCTTCAAAAAGATGACGATATAATTGAGTTTGAATGTAATGTCTTGCTTGATGGAGAAGAATACACCACCGACTTTCTCTTCAAAAAGGAAAAGGGGGATTTAGCTGTTAGAGAATGTGTTACTCGAAACTATTTAACTAAGCCTATGGTTGTAAAGCTCCTTGATATGTCACGGACGTATTGGTTAAGCAGAGGTGTTGATGATTGGGGGATTATCATTGAAAGCGAATGAGATTATAAGCGTTGACGGTGTTAAGTTCAGGATACTTAAGGTTAAAGATGATAATGTTCTTATTGTGAATTGTGAAAAGAATGTTGTGCCTAAATGGATTAGCATATCGCAGGTACAAAAATATGGTGTGGTGAGTGATTTTAATTTACCAAGCGTTGAGGAACTTGAACCTAACCAACGGAAAGTGGCGTATGAGAGATATACTTTAATTGCTCCAATTGTTCCGTTTATAAGTGATAGCCAAGAGAGAAACTATTTAATTTCAAAGATTTCAGAAGAGAAAAATATTAGCAAGCAAACTGTTAAGTATTACCTGTGGTTGTATCTTGTATATCAGAATATTACGGTTCTTGCACCGTGTAACAAAGAGGATAAACCACTAACAGCCGACCAAAAGAATATGCGGTGGGCATTAAACAGGTTTTATTACAATTCAAGAAAGAACACCCTTAAAACGTCATACACACTTATGCTTAAGAATAAGTATTGCAATTCTTTGGGTGAACTATTTGAAGAATATCCAAGCTTTGACCAGTTTAAGTATTTTTATCGAAAGCATAAAAATGTAGCAAATCAAATCATATCTCGTGAGGGCTTGAAAGCATATCAAAAAGATTGCAGGCCATTGCTCGGTGATATGAGTGAATATCTTTCAGGCTTGGGTGGTGCGTGTGTGGCGCTTGATGCTACAGTGTGTGACATATACCTTGTGGACGATGCAGGGCAGTTGATTGGGAGACCAATACTGCTGGCAGCCGTTGATATGTACAGTGGTATGTGTTGTGGATATGCATTAACGTGGGAAGGGGGAACATATAGCCTTCGCAGCCTTATGTTGAATCTTGTTTCAGATAAGGTAAAACATTGCAAAAAGTTCGGCATTGAAATAAATAATGATGACTGGGACTGCAAAGGATTGCCATATTTTTTTATGACTGATAGAGGCAAGGAATATACCTCTGAAACCTTTGAACAGATTTCTGATTTAGGCATAAATATAATCAACCTGCCATCATACAGAGCTGATTTGAAAAGTAAGGTTGAAAAGTTCTTTGATGTGGTCCAGAACCTGTATAAGCCACATCTTAAAGGCAGAGGTGTTATCGAGCCTGATTTTCAGGAACGAGGGGCTCACGACTATCGAAAGGATGCTTGTATCACTTTAGACGAGTTTGAAAAAATTCTGTTGCATAGCATTATTCACTACAATACGGAAAGTGTGGTGGATAATTTTCCGTTTACAGAAGATATGCTTAAAGAAGGTGTAAAGCCATACCGAAATGCTATATGGAATTATATGTTGGAGCAGTACGGAGGTTTAATACCTGCAACCGCAGAAAAAGTGGTATTAACATTGTTGCCGAGAACTCCTGCCAAGTTTACTCGAAAGGGTTTGGTGGCTAATGGCATAAGATATAGGCATACCAACGGGAACTATACTCAGCGATACCTTTCGGGCGATTCTGTAACTGTAGCGTATAACCCTGAGGATGTTTCACAAGTGTGGTTGCTTGAAAAGGGTAAGTATATACCATTTGAGTTGATTGAAAGCAGATTTGCTCATAAATCAATTGAAACAGTTGTGGAGTTAAAAGAAAACCAAAAAGAAATAGCAAAGGAAGAAGAACGAAACTTGCTTCAGGCTCAAATAGACCTTGTGTCACATATAGAGGCAGTAACAAGCAATAAACCTACGAGAAAAGGTGAAACATCAATTAAAGGTGTTACCGAAAACAGACAAGCTGAACGTCGCAAAACACATCGTGATTATATTAAGGAGGTTATAAAAAATGGTTGATGTTGCAAAAATGATGCCGGAAATGTTAAGTGATGAAAGTCTTATGAAGGCGTTAACAGTCCTTCCTGAGTATGACAAAGAAGCGAGAAGTAAAAGTGTAACCGAAAGATTGATAGCTCTTAATAACTTGTATCAAATTTATATTCCTAACACAATGAGTACTGAGATTTACTCAAAGATATATCTTTCTCTCATACGCTCATTGCATAAGAAGTTTTCAAAAGATGCGGTTGTGCAGAGAAATAGCCCAATGGGAGTTATTGGCGGAGCAGACTCTTTTGCGATTACAGGTTGTGGTGGTATCGGCAAGAGTGCATCTATTGGCAGGGCAGTGGAACTTAGTGCAGAAAAAAGAATAATATTAAGCGATAACTGGAACGAAGTAATTCCTATTCTTTCAGTTCAGTGTCCTTTCGATTCGTCAGTCAAATCCTTGTTGCTTTCTATACTAAAGGAAGTAGATAGTGTGGTTTGCAGTGATTACTACGATAAGGCTTTAAAAGTGCGAGCTACTACAGATACCCTTATTTCAATGGTATCAAAAGTGGCTTTGAATCATATCGGGCTACTTATCGTTGACGAGATTCAAAACGTCGTCAACAGCAAGAACGGGCGACAACTTGTAGGTATGCTTACCCAGCTTATAAATAGTAGTGGCATATCAATATGTATGGTAGGTACTCCTGTTTGCGAACCCTTTTTTGAGCAAGAAATGCATCTTGCAAGAAGGACGTTAGGCTTGAAATATAGCCCGATGAGCTATGATGAGAATTTTATTTATTTCTGCAGAACATTGTGGGAATATCAGTATGTTAAGAATAAGAGTGAAATAACAGATGCAATAGTCAATTGGCTCTATGAACATTCCTCCGGTATAGTGTCAGTTGTTGTATCACTTATACACGATGCTCAGGAGATAGCTATTCTTAATGGTACAGAAGAACTTAATCTTGCAAATCTTAATGAAGCTTATAAGAACAGATTGAGTATGCTTCATTCATATATTGAACCATCCATTGTTAAGAAAAAACAAACATCTACAAAAAGAAAAACAGTCACCTATACAGAGATAGGCGAGCCAATTAAAGAAGATAGTCTTATAGCTGAGCTTGTTGCGAAAGCCAAGACGGAAAATCTTGATGTTATTTCTCTTTTTCGGAAGAGTTTTCCGGTAATTGAGGTGGCGTTGTGATTGCTTATCTGCCACATATATATCCTGATGAATTGGTTTACAGTTGGTTTTGTAGATATTATGTTCATTCAGGCAGTCTTAATCACAAGATGGCGCTAAATGACCTGTTCTGTAAAAGAAGCGACAGTTTGAATAAAGAATTCATCGGGAACTTAAATCCTGAAGCACTTGAACGCATAGAAAAGGTTATGCCGATGCAAGATTTAATAATAAATCATACAATGTTTCCACAGTATGCAAGGTTTAGCCCTAATAAGAAAGAAGCGATAGAAAAGCTTATAAACAATGGAGCAGTTGATGTTCATAATGTTTTTACTGTGTTGCCAAGAGAAAATGATGACCGCTTTCTTAAATACTGTTCGTTATGTGTTAAAGAGGATAGAGCACGATATGGTGAAACATATTGGCACAGGGAACATCAAATAAGAGGAATGCAGGTGTGTGCTAAGCACAGGTGTGTGTTGTATCCATCCGATGTATCAGCAATAAGTTACAATTGCAGTTCTTTTTATCCTGCAGAGTTCAGTGTGGATGAAAATGCAGAGGTAGTTGTAGCAGAAGAAAAACTGCTGGATTATTCTTGTTACATAGTGGAGGTGTTTAATACACCGATGGGGTTTGAAGATAATACGCCTATTAGTGCCATTTTGTACAAGGCTTTGAAAGAGCAGGGTTATTTGAGAGGTTCCCAAAGGAGAGTGCAACAGTTTTCTAAAGATATGTGTAGCTTCTTTAATGAGTTGTCCGCATCTAATATTGCCTCATTTAATCAGGTGCAGAGGGTTCTTCACGGGAGCTTATACGAGTTTTCAACTGTATGCCAGATTGCATTTTTTCTTAAGGTTCCAGTTTCAAATTTGATATCAGCAACACTTACACAGGCTGAAATAACCGAAGGGACAAGTCACAGAAAAGCAGTAAAGAAAGATTGGATTGCTCTTGATAAGGAGATTGCTCCGGCATTAGAAAAATTTGCTGCTGATATTTATAATGGCATCAACACTGATGGCAGACCCGAAAAAGTATCGTTTAAAAAAGTATACCGAGAGTTTGGCGTTCACGAACAGTCTTTTCAAAAGTTGCCAAAATGCAAAAACATTGTAGATAGATACTCGGAAACCCAAGAAGAGTATTGGGCAAGAGAAACTATCTGGGCTTATAAGATGCTCGTTGAAAAAGAAAAACCATTCTATTGGTCCGATATTCGGAAGTTGACAGGAATTAAAAAATGTAATCTTGATAGGGTTCTGCCATATCTTGCAGACCACCCAGAAATAGTTGAATTTTTAAGTGTTTGAAAAGGTGTACCTTTTAGAACATAGGAAAGTAGATATTAAAATGTGTTCGTAAACATTACTTTTAAATTACTGAACATATTCGCAAACCGCAGAACTTTTATGAATATTAAAGGAGGACATAATGAATAAAACATATTATTATGCTCGTGTGTCGAGTAAAGGTCAAAATCTTGACCGACAGATTGATACCTTTTTGAGTATGGGGGCTGAAGAACGAGATATTATTACAGATAAGGAAAGTGGTAAGGATACTGATAGAGTAGGGTATCAAGCCTTAAAGAACACAATCCTACGAAACGGTGATACACTTATTATTAAATCTTTGGATAGGCTCAGCAGGGCAAAGGCTGATATTTATAATGAGCTTCAGTTCTTTAAGGATAAAGGTATAAGAGTGAAGGTCATTGACCTGCCGACCACTATGATAGATTTCCCTGCAGGTCAAGAATGGGTATTAGAGATGGTTAACAATATCCTAATTGAAGTATTAGGAACTATAGCGGAGCAGGAACGTGTTACAACACTTCAACGTCAAAGAGAAGGCATTGAAGCAGCAAAGAAAAGAGGAAAGCATCTTGGGCGACCACAGATATCTATCCCTGATAATTGGGAAGAAACCATTACTCTGTGGAAGTCAGGCGAAATAACCGCAAATGAGGCTATGAGAAGGACAGGCGTAAAAAGAACGAGCTTTTATAAGCTTGCAAAAGATGCTGGTTAAAAAGTTTACTAATAGTAAATTTTTGGTTTATTAGTAAGTGTAGTAAACTCAATTTTTCTCTTATTTTAGAACTATTAAAAATGCCCTCTGAACGCTTGATTCAGAGGGTTGAAATTTAGGTATGTTCTTTCGTTTTTTTGAAGGAAAAATAATGGGAAGAAAAAGAGAAGCAAGGCATTGAAAAAAGTTCCGAAGAAATAACGAAGTTTCTAAAGCGGAAGTTACCGGAACTGCAACGCCAATGTTACCGGAAACAGAAATTGAATGTATCGTGGTCTTTGTTACCAATGCGTCTATCCAAATATTTTTGATGAAAAAAGGCTATATGAGAGATTTTCTCATATAGCTAAAATAGTTGTGTTTTTAGAACGAGAATTTGAGAAAAATGGGTTGTCAAATTGAATGTAAAAACGTTAAAATATTATTAACAAAAAGAAGGAGAGTGATGTTAATGGATTTTTCTGTAATTCCTAAAAGAATTGAATCGGTTATGGAAAATGCTCCGTATGGTACTGAAGTGTATTCAGTCGAACTTGGATATGAGCCCGACTACATTAATACAATTATGTTCTGTGATGTGAGTCCTACTCTTGAGTTTATGGAAAAATTTTGCAAACTATTGGACGTAGATGTAATGTATTTGTTTGGTCTCGTAGACTACGTGGAAGTAGATTTTTAAAACGCAAAAGAAAAAGGAGGAATAAGATATGGCGACATCATCTTTTAATGATAAAGTTGTGATTACAGACCCTGACACTATAGAGGAAATGAAGGAAATATTAGATAATCATAATGTTAAAATGATTGAAAAAGATAAGCTACCCAAATACGACATCGAACAGGCAAAAGAAAATGCAAGAAAATGGACTCCGGATGCAGACTTAGAAAGAATTTTAGCCCCGATAGAAATAAGGACCGAAGAACAGTTTGATAGATTTTTGGAAGCGTGTGAAAAAGCAAGTGCTAATATAGGAAAATATACAGGCAATAATGTTCACATTTTAACCCCTGAAGAAGCGAAAGAAAGGGTGGAAAGGTTTTTAAAAGAACGTGGGTTAAAGTCTGAGAAGAAGGATGATGTGAATGAGTGAAACTGAACGATGTGATTTTGAACTTTTTAAAAGTAATGTTTGCCATCGATTAAAACACTTGGTGACAAAGCTTTTATAGCTGAAACTTTAAAGACAAACTCAGTACAAGTGTATTTCGACAGGAAATGGTATCCCGAATGTTTGTACACACTTGCTATAAGGACATTGATGAGTTTTTAGAAATACGTGGAGCTGTGTTAACTGAATTATAAATTTAAGGCACCTGCTGATAGCAGATGCCTTTTCTTTTTATTTATTTGATTTCTTGCTCTAATGCATTAAATTCTTCGGTATCAAAAAACTCTGAAAGTGTGATTTCAAGCCCATCGCAAATCATTTTAATTGTAAGTAATTTGGGATTTTGACTTTTTCCGTAAAGAATGTTTTTAATGGAAGAAGGGGGGAGTCCACAAGTGTCAGCCAGCTTATTTATTGTTATACTCCTCTCTTCACAAAGTTGAAGAATTCTATTTTTAACTGCAGTAACAGTATTCATTTATTTACCACCTCTGCAAATATCTTATAATAAAGACTTGCAAAAAGTAGGCTATGTGTGCTACTATTGGTCTATGCATAGCCTACGAGGTGGTAAATATTGGTCTCTACATTCTTCGGTCACCGTGATGCACCGGATACACTGGCAGAAGAACTCCGGAAAGTGTTAACCGTGTTGCTTGAATCTGGTACTATTGATGTTTTTTACGTAGGAAACTCCGGTAACTTTGACAGACTTGTTTCCCATATTCTTTCTGAACTCTCTTCTGAATATTCTTTTGAGTGCCGGATTGTGCTTGCTTATTTACCGGAACAAAAAAGAGAATATAGCTTTGAAACAATATTACCAGAAGGGGTAGAAAATGTTCCAAGAAAATTTGCGATATCTTACCGGAATCAGTGGATGATACAGCAAAGTGATATAGTAGTAACATACGTAAGAAGAAACTACGGTGGAGCATACAAATATAAAGAGCTGGCAAAGAAGAAGGGGAAGAAAGTGATAGAAATATAAAGAAAATAAAAAAAGAAAGAAAACTCTCATATAAAGAAAATAGTGCCGTTTTAAAGCTCGAAAAATGTCGTAATTTGTTGAAACAAGTAAGGAAATGCGCTATAATTTAAGTATAAAATCCAAGAGAGCTCCCGCTTACCAATGTGGAGAACTATTCAAATCAAGCGACCCTCTGCTTACAAAGACGAGGAACTATAAAATCTCGGAGAACCCCTGCCGACCAATGTGGGGACCTTTAAAATCAATTAATATCATATAGAAGTGATAGAAATGAAGAAATGTATTTGTAAGAAAAAGAAAAATGGTATAAAAAACCGAAGAAAAAATGTGAAAAAGATTAGATTGTTGCCAGTGACGGGAAGAGAAGATAACAAATATTTACCGGTATACAGGTATGATGAACACAACGAAATACTTGAAGAGATGGCGAAGAAAGCACTGGAAATATTAGATGAGTGAAATACTACATAAAAGTGATAGAAAACAAGAATGTAGTGACGAAAAAATACACCGAAAAAATAAAAAATAACGGCAAAAAAGCCGTTCTCTCTTTGGCTTCTTTAAGCCAGCGCTATAATATAAATAGAAAGAAAAACTTATACAAGAAAATCTTTCATCTTAAAACACCTATATACAAGAAATTTTCTTATACAAATATATTAATCCCAAAGGAGATTTTTACAATGTTGCGTAAAGAAGAACAAACCGGTATGATTACCAGCGAAGAACAGATTGGTGGCTTCGTTGACAGAGAAAACGGACACTAAGCCTACGGTACTAAAAAACAAACTTATTGATAAGGAGAGGAAACTCTCAAATATATAATTCTTCAAGGAGGTACACATTATGAAGAAATTTACAAGCAAAAAAACATTAATCACAGCACTTTGTGCGATACTCGTTGTAGTTGCAATGGTGTTTACTTTTACTGCTTGTGATGGCAATAAAGACAAAGAACCCGCAACCACAGAACCTACTTCAACCGAAGCTCCCGTTTCTACTACTGAAACTGTAAAGCCTATCGAGGACGAGGAAACTGAAACAACCTCTCCTTCAACAACTGAAGAAGTAGTTAAAACTGAAGCTCCTGAAACCACAAAAACTCAGAATTCTGGTTCAAGCGGTAATTCCGGTAATGGTGGCGGTTCATCTTCAGGTGGTAACACCTATAAGCCTACCGAGGCTCCGAAGCCTACTTCTAAACCCACAGAGGCTCCTACTAAAGCACCGGAAACTACTAAAAAGCAGGAAACAAAGCCTGTTGTAAATCAGAATGATGATGTCGAAGTTAAGGATAAGGATAGGGAAGAAGTTCCGACTTATGCAGATGGTTCTTTTGATATGGGGGCAATGGTTGAACAAGAAGGTCCCGGTACAAGTTTTTAATTGTTATACTAAAACCCTACTGATTAAATTCAGTAGGGTTTAAATAAAAGAGTGTTCTATATTGATTGCTCATTCACGCTGAGATTAGAAGACTAACCGCAAGTGGAAGGTGCGGTTAGTCTTCATCATTTTATATGCAAAAGCCTAATAAATCGACTATTAAAAAAAAGAGAACTCCCTTACGCCTTGCGGCGTAGGGGAGTTCTTTTTGCTATAAAGCATTGAAATTTTTGTCGATTTATGTTATAATGTAATAGCACTCGAAAGGGTGTAGAGAGTCATTTCCTGTCGGGTTGGCGGTGTCCTCGATGTTCGACCAGAAACATCTATAGAGGATACATTTCTTTACATATCCTCTATAAACTCTTTAAGTAGAGAATATTATGAGAGGATGATGCTATTATGGAAATTGTTTTTACAATAATGCTCGTGGTAGCAATAACAGAATTTGTTAGAATAGTAAAGAAATAACCGCCCTGTCCTGAGAAAACAAGCGGTTAATTCTTTAACTTCTTTTTTATCGAGGCACCGTCACCGATGGCTCTCTTTTCATTTACATTTTAACATATATATTTTTTATTGTCAACAAAATAATGACAGAAAGAATATAGAAATATGAAAAAACACTCTCTTACGCCATACGGCGTGGGGGAGTTCTTTTTATTTTCCGGTAAATTCAATCAAGTTCTGTCATTCTTAAGATAATGTCGATTACAAGCTACCCATTTACTTGTTTCGTGTTTTTTCGCACAGCTTCTTTGATATAATTCGGCGGGGTTGTGCTGGTAAGATGTGAGCAAATATCGGCATAATGCTGGAAAAGGAAATTAAAAAATTATGAAAAATGTTGTAAAAACGAAGAAAAAAACGCCAAAAATGTTGAAAGTTGGAAAATCCTGTGTTATTATACTGTTGAAGGAAAATACAGAAAAACTACAGAAAATAAGACAAATTCTTATTGAAGAAAGTGATTCTGGTAAAAAAGGTGTGGACAAGCCCATAAGGGCGGAAAAGGAAGAAAAAATGGCAGAAACTATAGAAAATGAAGTAATTGAGGCTGTACCAGAAGAAAATGTTGGTGCAACAGAAGAAGTGCCAATTGAGGCATCTGAATATGAAGATGCAACTGATATTCCTAAACTCAATGCTCATTTTGCTCAGAAAAAACAAGAGATTGAAATGAGGGTTGAAGAATTTATAGCAGAAAATAAAATAGATACATCTGAACCAGTGGACATTGTTGCATTGGCTCGAAAACTTGGTTTTGCAGTTGCATTATTAGACTTACCGGAAACAGAAGACGGTTTTGTGCTTGTAGATGTAAACGATAATAATTTATTCAATTTGAACTCTGATAAAGTAATTGGAGTAAATGAAAACAGAAATTTTATAGACCAAAGGTTTATAGTTGCACACGAATTAGGTCACTTTTTGTTGCATAGCAAAAACGAACCGCTTTTTGCACATAGAGAAAATATTAAAGGCAAAAATCAAGAGGAGAATGATGCCGATTATTTTGCTGCCTGTATATTAATGTATGAAGAGTTGTTTATTTATGTTTATAACGCATTGGAAAAAGTAACAAACAAACTTGAAGAGAAAATTTTGTTTTTAGCTGAGTTTTTTAAAGTTCCAGAACAAAGTGTAAGAAGACGCATAGCTGAAACAATGGGAAGTAATAAATAGCGGGGTAATAAACTTGGAGAAAGATTATAGTGGTGTTGCTAAAGATATTAAAAATCTTTTTTTACCATTAAAAAATAAACCAGTTAATGAAGATGATGATTTTAATAACAAAACGGACGAGGAAAAAGTAAGGGACTCGCTTATTAGTGATTTGTTAGAATCTTATGTCAATGCATATAAATCCAAGGTAATAACACAAAAGTGCTTTCGTTTTATACTCTTTGTTGTATCTATGTTAATTATAGTTGCATTTGCTTCTGTATTTGTTAGTTTGCTTATAAACTTTGACTTCTCAACAGATTTAGATACAACAGAAAGTCTTGTTGGTTTAATATCTGTATGCGTAACCTTCCTTACATCTGTTATAGGTATTTTAAAGATAATTGTTAAATACTGTTTCCCTGAAAATGATGAGCAATACATAACTGAAATTGTAAAAGCTGTTCAACAAAATGACCTCGAAAATAAAAAAGAAAACCTGAAGTATAAATTAAATAAAGGAAATATTACCACAAGACCATAAATAATATTATGCAAAACTCCCTTGCGTCTGTGACGCAGGGGAGTTTTTCTCTTTAGTGCAGTTGACTGCACTCTCTCAAAAACTTTTCGTAAATCGAAAAGTTTTCTGTCACAATTCAATTAAGCAAAAAAACAGCAGGACAATGTAGCACTTGCCCTGCTGTCTGTTTAAGCTCACAGTACGGTTGCAGAAAAGAAATTAAAGTTCTAAGTCATTCAAAATCAAGTTGATTGTCTAATCACAGCAATGCTACTTACTGCATCTTAGTCCGTACTTCTTCACTTTCGGTTCACCAGCTCCGAGAGAATATGCCCAGCATCGGAAATGTTTTTGGGAACATTGTGAGCACGGGCAATTTCAAAAGTTTTGTTAAAATCAACAACTCCTTTGGAAAAATTACCCATTTGGGCAAAACTATAATACGCTTAAACAGGATTTTTGTCAATTAAAAACTCTCTTACGCCTTATGGCGTAGGGGAGTTTTTTCTCTCTAAAAAAGTTTTCGTAATTTACTTTATTTTCTGTCACTATTTCTTTTGTAAACAAAAGGAATAGAGTGTATCTTCAGGTCAGGGGAGATAGCTTCGTTCCTAAACTTATAACGAAAACTTTTTTTTTAGGAGGATTTTACAATGAAAAATTCAAAATTCAAGAAAATACTTTCTATTATACTTGCACTGGTTTACACCCAGAGAGAAAGCCTTAAGGGCTTTATTTTTTTACCCCAAAACAGAAATGTAACGCAGACTTACCGGAATTGCATTTCTAATTAAAGCTAAGCTTACCAGTTCGGTAGTGATAATAAACAAGCTGTGCTTACCAGCGACATAGTTCTTTTCACCCCTAAAAGCAAAAACAGATGCTTTACCGGCAGAGTAATGCTAATTAAACACTATTGGGATTTAACGCACAGTAATTCTAATAAACTTTTATTGCCAGAAACAGAAATATTTAGAATCATTGATATTGCCAGTGCTACAAAACTATTAACTTAGTTACCGGAAATATATTAACTTAGTTACCAGAAATATAAGTATTTTACACTAATTACACCATTTACACCTTTTTGAAAGGGTAAATGGTTTTTTATCTTTATAGGTATACTTAAAATATAGATATATAAATAAATATATGTATATATTTATTAATATATGTATTTATTTCTTTGTTTTTAGGTGTTAATTGTGGTTTTAATTTGTGATGAGCGAGTAGGTGTGATGCTCAGAATATGCGAGTGTGTCCGTTTTTGGTGTAAATGGTGTAAGAGGTGTAATTACTGTAATAAAACTTAATAAACTATAGGCTACCAAAAACAAGTGTAATTGGTGTAAAAGGTGTAATTGAGCGACTTTGGTGGTTGCTCTTTTTTGTTTTTTATAGGGGATGTGTACTATTGTTTTGTGTTTTCTCAATTTTTAATTCAGTTTCTGTCACGGTTATAAGGACAGGACAGAACAGGATAGATGAAACGTCAAGCTAACAGTGTTGTGCACTTAAAAACCGTGTTTTCTCCAAACTAAAACGTGTTTCTGTCAAAATTATGTTATCAGTATTTAGAAAGGAGCTTTTTATGCTACTAAAAAACAAAAACCAAAAACAATTGCTCAATCCACTGAAAATCGTCGCTGTGGATGTAAACAAAGACAGATTCGTTTCTTCGGACGGAAGAGTGTTTTACATTAAACATTTTAATGAAGAACTCGGTATTCCGGAAATGCGGCGGCAACTTGCAACTTTAAAAGAGAGCACAGATGATTACAAAAAGTTGAACCAGAAGATAGGTCGCGCGTGTCGGCAGGCACAACGACTGCGAAAACGCTTCTATGAAGAACTTGTAAAAGAAATGGTGCTTCCGGACACAGATGCTGTAGGAGTTGAAAATCTCGATATAAAAGAAATGTTTGAGGGTGCTGATGCGCAACTATATCAAGACTTGTTCGACATTGGGTTTGGTGTATTTTTGACAGAGATTCAAAAACACTGTCGTGAAAATAATATTCCGCTTATTAAAGTGCGACAATATGAACCGTCATCCCAGATGTGTTCTATGTGTGAGACGATATACAACAAACTTGGAAAATCAAAAGAATGGAAATGTAGTACCTGCAGTACCGTACACGACCGAGATTTTAATGCATCTTTAAATATTAAGGAAGTGGCAATAAAAAGTTTAAAAAAGGAGCATTTTAAAGTGATTAACATTACACCAATTACGAACAGAATACCTTACGGAGGCTTTGAGGCTTGTGATTTCGCCCTTGAGGCAAAAAGTAATATCGTAATAGCTCTCTCTGACAAGCTTCAATATGAGCTCTTTGAAAGGCTTAAAACGCTATATTCAAAGAAAGAAATAATAGAAAATCATCCTTATTTCAGTCAACGTTCTTTACAGTACCTGTTGGAACAAATAGGGGTGGATACCGGACAAGCGGGGTTCAAACCCGGTTCACCAGTAGGTGATGTTAAATCGGAGTTACGGTGGTTACTCGTTGAGTTGGGATATCAACTTGAATATTACGTTGAAAACGGGAAAACACCAATACCTTCAATATACTTTTTAAAGGAGTTTGATAACGATGAATGATATTTACAAGCTTAAGCCGTCTTCTAAGCAACGGCGCCTTCTCAAAAAAACTGCAAACGCTTCGTTGCACGTGTATAACTTGATACTTAAACACGCCCAAAAAAATGCACCTAAATGGATATCGGATGAAGTTGATATCAAGTTGCTTTCGCATTCTGTAATTTTAAAAGATAGAGCGATAAATATTGCAAAATACTCGGACATAGAGATTCGCTCTCTTGATTTTGCAGAAGAATTAATTCTTGGTTTTTTAGCAGAGGGCGATAAAAGCAAACTTGAAAAAATCAAACCTAAAGACATACCGTTCTATCGGTCTTGTTCGAAGTATTTGCGGGTTGAAAACGGGAAGATTTACGTTCCAAAAATCGGTCTAATTTTGATTGAGGTTCCCAACGGGGTAGAAATTCCTGAAATAAGTAGCGCCACTTTTTTCTTGGCGAAAAATGAGTGGGTTGTAAAATTATTATTTAATGAATAAGTGAGGTACAAAATTATGTTAAGTTCAAAATTTAATGAAAAATATGGTAATTATACTATTAGTGAAAAATACGGTGTGGTTAGAATAAAAGAGGTTAATGGTGAAACAAGCTCACCCGAATATATTTCTTCAACACCACTCATAGTTTCAGCCATTTATATGGATACCGCTACAGGCAATATTTCAATCGAGTTATCGTGGTATTTAAAAAGAACTGATGAAATTAAAACTGAAATTTTTGAAAAGAAAACTTTAATGAGTCGTTCTGGTTTAAAGGAACTCTACGATAGAAGCTTTGATATTAGCGATGTTAATGTATCAAAACTCGCGCAGTATTTTTCAGATATGTTTAAATATTCGTTGGTAAATGATGATATACCTTTAAAGTTTACAACACAAACGCTTGGATGGCACGAGCTCGATGGGGAACTGGAATTCACACCATACTCAGAAAAACTAATACTTAAAGTTAACGATAGAGCGTATATCGATTTATGCAACAGTATTAACGTTTCAGGTGATGCAAAAAAATGGTGTCAAAGAATAGCATCAATTAAATTAGGTGATTGTACACCTGCAAAAATTGCTATTGCTGCTTCATTTGCTTCCTGTATGATGCGATTTATCGGCGTTGACCCATTTGTTGTTAACCTATATGGCAAAACGGGTATTGGAAAGACTTTGTTGTTAAATATCGCGGCATCCCTTTGGGGTTCTCCTAATTTAATTCAAAACAATAACGCTTCCTCTACAGCAATTGAGGCCAAACTTAAATTTCTTAATTCGTTCCCTTTCTTGTTGGATGAAATCAAAGGTAGTGATAGTACCAACAAAGACCTGAATTCGTTAGCATATATCTTTTCTGGTGGCAAAGGCAAAGCAAGAGGAAGTGCAACCGGTGGTCTTTTAGCACCTCCTGAAGGTTGGAAAAATATAATGATATCGACAGGGGAACAACCGTATATAGGAAACGATGCAAATAATGGAGTGGTGAATCGTGTCCTTGATATTTATTGCGGTGAGAATTCTTTGTTTTCGGACCCACGAGATACGTATGATTTCTTTCAAAACAACTACGGATTTTTAAAAAGGTTTTTTATTCATATGAAGAAACAGGGTCTTGAGAAGATTTTTGATGGTTATGAAATTAAATTTAAAGAGATTTGTGAATATTACTGTTCGCTCGGTATAAGCGAAAAACAAGCTTCGCTTGGTGCGACACTTGTGGTTTCTGATATGATATTTTCTGAAAATATTCTTACGAATATAAAGTTTGCACTTACAAAAGAAGAGTTAGTTCCGTACTTAAGAAGCGAAAAGAGTATTGATAATTTTAGAGAAGCTTTATCTTCTTTATATGATTATATTCAAATGAATAAAGCGAACTTCGTTACTGAAGAAAACTCGAATCCCCAAAAATTTTGGGGATTTATTGAAAAAGACAAAAAATATGTTGTAGGAAAAGTGGTTGCTGATTTTCTTGAACTAAAAGGCGTTGATAAAAACCAATTTAATCGTTACCTTAAAAATAATGGTTTGATAGAAATTGGCCGTGATGGCAAGTCAACAATCCCTAAAACCGTAAACGGTTTATCCGCAATGCGTTACTATTGTTTTAAGGTTCCGGAGGTACTTGCTTTTTTGAATGAATAAATTAAACAACCCTTTTTACTTTTATCACTGCACCTACTCTGTCATTATTTTAGTGAACATTGAAGAAGAGAGGTCTACATACTCACTTTGATGTTTTACTTCAATTTGTTTTTTAAAGACAAGGGAGGATAGTTAATCAGTGAGTGACTCAAAACCGTATTATGCAGTTATCAGATAGCGAAAAATGAAACACTTTCTACGGTCAAGAGAAACAAATATAGTTCGAGTTCCAATTCAAAATCCTATGGCCAAGGTTTTTATTGTTTGGTTTTCGATAGTCTGAGTGTCCAATGGAACCAGATGGGACCGTTTGAAACAACGGTTAAGTCGGGATATTGTGGGCAGCTCTTTATCCTGCAGCACGCTATGATTGTCACCATTTGTGATTTTTGTAGCGTGTTTTTTTACGATTAATATTCGTTGCTTAATTCTTGACTTTTTTTACTCAATGACGTAGAATGAAAGTACGAAGTTTTGATTTCACCCTATCAAGGTGCAAACCTGATTAGCACGTGAAGTGTAAAATCAAATATCAAATCAAGACTTCGTTGGAGAAATCCAGCGGAGTCTTTTTTTGTTTCCGGAAACCGTAGAAGTAGTTCGAGTTTGTAGTTCTGGAAAAGTGAGCATCTCAACATTAAAATGCTGGTAAAAAAAGAAGAAAGAAAAGCTGAAAAAAGCGTAAAACCATTGAAACACAAGGGTTTATAACCTGTTTATGTTACCGGAAATAGAAATGTGTTAAACCATAGAGTTGCCGGTAATGGAATGTCGTAGGCTGAGTAATTCTGGAAAAAGAAAGAGAAAAAAGAAGAGAAAAAGTGTGAATGTCATTACCGGAAAATCGCTTGTTGAGGGCGAAAAAGAAAACCGGCAAATGATAATCGAAATCGCACTTTTGTTGATAAATTGGATTACACCTGAATAAAAATTATCCAGGTGCAAACCTGATTAACACGTAAAGTGTAAAACTAAATATCAAATTGAGACTTCGTTGGAGAAATCCGGCGGAGTCTTTTTTTGTTTCTTTTTTGAGCTGTTATACCGGCAGTTGCACAGAACTTATTTCAAGCCAATCCCACGCCCACCACAAGCGTTCCAATTGCCTCCGTGCATAGCTCAGGCAAACATCCTGAAAACTCACAACCCCAGTAGAATCAAGCGTTTACAGGGATTAACACGGATGTAGATGGCACGTTTGGAATCTGAGATGACTTATTGCTGCAGCCGTAAAGCGAATGTGAACAACCGCAGATATCTCGGAAAATCCAAGCCTTAACTCTGGCAGTCATAAAGGTTATTTGGGACTTTTTTGAGGCATTTTTGAGATATGTAAGTTGATAATCGAAATCGCACTTTGGATGATAAATTGAATTACACCTGAATAAAAATCTGTTGCCCGAAAGGGTAACAGATTTTTTGTTTTGCGATATAAATCCCTATCGGGATTTGCGATATTTTCCTTCGGAAAGCGATATACCTTCGGTGCGATATGTTTTGCTTAAACAACAAAGGTTGTTCGAGTAGTTGCTTGATTATATGGAGTCAATGTGATAAAATACGGATAAAAATGAAGTGTATATTTAAGGAGAGCGCGCTGATGAAACATATACTAATATCTAAAGAGAAAAACCAATATATTGCGAATTTGCATTGTCATACCACACTTTCAGATGGCAGAAAGACGCCTGAAGAAATTCGTGATGCATATAAGGAGCAGGGGTACAGTATAGTTGCGTTTTCGGATCACGATAATTATTTTGACCATAGCGATTTTTGCACAGATGATTTTGTTGCAATTAATTCTTTTGAGGCGGATATCAGCGACAATGTTGTCAGTAGCAGTCAGTTCAGAAGATGCTATCACCTCAATGCATTCAATATAAATGGCGACAAAGAAGTTTCGCTTCCTGATACACCTGATTATAGAGATATGAAGGGCGTAAACGAATATATACAAAAACTCAAAGAATCAGGCTTTATAGTTGCGTATAATCACCCTTACTGGTCAATGCAGTGTCTTGACGACTATCGTGATTTAGAAGGTTGCAGTATTGTTGAAATATATAACAATTCTGTGTTTGTTGAGGGCGGAGATGACGGGCAAGAGCAGGTTTATGATGAAATGCTCCGTAGCGGAAAACGACTGTTTTGTACTATGGCAGACGATAATCATAATGAATTTCCTTTTGGTGATGTGCGTTGCGACAGTTTCGGAGGTAAAACAGTTTTTCTATGTGATGCTCTCAGTTATGAATCTGTTATATCTGCTATGCAGAGTGGGTCATTTTATTGTACCCGTGAGCCGAGAATATTTGAACTGACATTAGAGGATGGCAGAGTTCACATTGAATGTTCGCAGGCTCAACGTATAGCACTTTCTACTGCAGGAAGACGTTCAAAAGCTTTACACGCTCCCGTAGGTGAATACGTAACTCAAGCAGATTTTCAACTTGAGGATGAGGATGTATACTTCCGAATTGAAGTGATAGGTCCTTCAGGAAAAAAGGCGAACACTAACGCATATTTTGTTGAAGATTATAAATGAATAAAAGTCAGGTAGGGAATGACACAATTCCCCACTTTGCTAACGGCAGCTATCAAGGACTGATTCTTAACTGAATTACGGAATAACCAATAACTAACCGAACCCCCTTGGAGCAATCTAAGGGGATTTCCTGTTGTGGCTTCTGATGAAGCGTGATATAATATAGTAAAGTTATAATAAAAGTTTGATGGAGAAACACTATGACGATGAAATTGTTTATTGGAGCGATAACTAAATTTTTGTTAGGTGTTGTTTTAGTTGGGATATTGATATTCTTACCTGCGGGCACATTTTCATTTTTTAACGGTTGGTTACTGATGGGTATTTTGTTCATTCCTATGTTCTTTGCAGGAATTGTAATGTTCTTCAAAAACCCCGACTTGTTAAAAAGCAGACTTGATGCAAAAGAAAAACAACATGAACAAAGCCTTGTCGTTAAACTAAGCGGTCTTATGTTTTTAGCAGGTTTTGTTGTTGCAGGGCTTGGTGTACGCTTTGGTTGGTACGCATTGCCAAAACCTGTTGTAATCGTTGCAGCGGTTATATTTATAATTGCATATATTCTCTATGCCGAGGTGCTCCGTGAAAATACATATCTGAGTCGCACCATAGAAGTGCAGGAAAACCAAAAGGTAATCGATACAGGATTATATGGTATTGTCAGACAGCCGATGTATAGTGTAACTTTGCTTTTGTTTTTATCAATGCCACTTGTGTTGGGTTCGGTTTATTCGTTTATTATTTTCTTGGTATATCCATTTATAATTGCAAAAAGAATCAAGTACGAAGAAGAATTCCTTGAGAAAGAACTTAATGGATATCGTGAATACAAACAAAAAGTAAAATACCGCCTAATACCATTCATTTGGTAATATTTCCCCACTTTGCTAACTGCACCACAGGCAACTATCAAGGACT
>JAZUOL010000054.1:0-2964 GCA_045604605.1 Acutalibacteraceae bacterium
GGTGGTGCTTTAAAAGGCAGTTTGGTGATAATTCGGGTGCTATATATGGTAAAACGAAGAATTAAAGCAATAAATATCAGGTGCTTCGCAGTGTGAAGCACCCAAAAGGAGGATTTTTAATGAGTAAACAAAAAGAAAGTAAACACATAAGCATATGGATTCCCGACAGCCTGTTAAAAGAGTGTGATATCAATCAAATTAGATACGATGTTAAGACTCGCAGCGAGTTTGTTGTGCAGGCGCTTGAATTTTATAATGCGTATTTATTTAATAGACACATTTCGGAATATGTGAATGTTGAAATTCTAAATCGTATGGAAGGTATGTTGGATAGTCTTGAAGACAGAATCGGTAGACAGATGTTCAAATTGATAGTTGAATCTGCAAAGATATGCAGAATATTATTTGATCATCTTGAACTTGATTTTGATGATTTTGATGAACTACACGAAAGATGCGTTAAAGAAGCAAAACATCTCAACGGAGCGATTACTTTTCCATCGTCAATGAGAGGGAAAAAGCTCGCAGAATTAGATGAGGAGGATTGAAAAAATGGCAAAGAAACATATAAGTTTTTGGATTGAAGATAAGGATTTAAAAGAGTGTGATGCAAATGTAATTGCATCAGATTATGAAAGCAGAAGTGAGTACATTGCGGAGGCTGTTAGGTTCTATAATTCATACCTACATAACAAAAATAATGAAGAATATATTAATCAATATATCAGAGATAATTTGTCAGGATTGATGAAAAAGTTTGAAAATCGTACTGCACGATTAATGTTTAAACAAGCAGTCGAAACTTCAAAAATATTTTGGTTATTAATAAAAAAAATTGGAATCAATTATGAGAACGCTGATACACTCCATAAAAGTTGCATTGAGGAGGTGAAAAAAATCAATGGTGCAATACAATATCCATTCATAAAAGAGGAAAAAACTTGTGATGATGATTGGCTTTTGTGATTGAGCTATATTTGAATTACTTCGTAGACTTCCTCTCTCTTTTGTGATATGCTTTGTCTCGCAGGAGGTGAAATAAGATGGCAAAGCATACAAAAGCATTAAGGCGATTGTGAATTCGGTTTGTGAATTAGCAATCGCCTTTTAATATTCAAGTTAGCTGAAACATTGGCAACAAATTTTCAAAACTGTATTCGAAAATTTATTCGGTATATAATATTTGAAAAGCCGTCTGCAGAAATAAGTCTACAGACGGCTTTTTGGGATTAGCCTTTGTTATTACCGAGAACTTTATCGGGAAATACAGATGCATTGATTAAATCAGCGGGATCTATATCAAGGGCATCGGCAATATTAAAAAATACTTCTAAAGAAAATGGATGTGCAATACCTGGTGCTTCAATCGCACTAATATGAGAACGACTGACATGTGCCAGTTCTGCGAGTTTCTCTTGTGAGAAACCTCTCATTTTACGAATAGTTGATATTGCAATACCTAACTGAATAAATCTATCACGATTCTTGAAATCCACAACACCACTCATTTTAGATCACCTACCTCTTACATATTATTATACTTTGATTTGTCAGTTGTGTCTGTATTTGACGGTAAACACTTGACTATATTAGTGAGCAATAGTATAATAAATTATGTATGAGATGAAATAAGTGAGCAAAAATGCAATTTATTGTGCAATTGGTGAGATATATGATAGATACAACCAACACTTGCTGTTTCTTCGGTCACAGAAAGATTGATGAAACGGAAGAATTGAAAAATAACCTGTGCGGAATCATAGAGAATTTAATTACAAACGAAAAAGTGAACACCTTCCTTTTTGGGAGCAAAAGTCAATTTGATGACTTATGCCATGCAATCGTTACCGACTTAAAAGAAAAACATCCTCACATAAAACGAATATATGTCAGGTCGGCTTTTCAGCATATACCCGATTGGTATGAAGATAGCTTGCTAAATCATTATGAGGGTACATACTTCCCGGAGCATATGGAGAACGCAGGCAGGGCTTCCTATGTGGAACGTAATCAAGAAATGATTAACCATAGCAAATTCTGCGTGGTCTATTACGATGAAAATTATCTTCCCCCAAGGCGTAAAAATAGCCGACGTGATTTATTCGATTACCAACCAAAAAGCGGAACTGCTGTAGCCTATGACTATGCTGTGAGGAAGAAAAAACATATTATTAACACATTAATTACATAGCAGAATTTGCAAATAACAGAAGAATAAAATGTTTTCTTCTTAAAAAGTTGATTTTTTCTTGAATTTATTGTGCATTATATAGAAAAATAGCAAATAATATTGAAAAATTGAATTATATATGATATAATTTTATACGGATATATGTAGCTTTTGAAAGTGTTATATATTTAAGAGGTAATGGATATGGCAATAACATATGAACGAAAAAAACAAAGACAAAATAATATTTTATATACAATTGTTGCTGCAATTTTAATATATGCAGTCTTTTTTGCAATGGTTGTATCTTTCTTTATTAAGGCTGAGGATGATGCTTATGAAATGCTTCATATTCAGACAAAACAGATTAAAGACGATCTTACTTTGCAATTAAAATCAGACCGAGAAAATCTTGTTACTATGGCAAACTTTGCGTCAAGACTCTATGCTGACGGAAAAGGCTATGAGCGTATGTTTGATTCGTTTCAGCCTATTGGTTTATTTTCAAGAATTGGTATTCTCAATCCGGATGGGACTTTTATTACAAAGGACGGCACTTATGATTTGGGCGGACAAATTTCATTTGAAGAGCAGACCCTTCTGGGGGAACATGTTACCGGAAGAACTTATAGCTATTCAATGCCCGATGATCAGGTAGTCCGTAGCTCTGTTCCGATTCAGGTAAACGGAGAAACTGTCGGCATTATGTATGGTATCATCAAAATCGAAACCATCAACGAAAAATACAATAATATGGCAAAAGAGCTTGATGCTCAACTTTTCGTTTATGATAA
>JAZUOL010000055.1:0-32154 GCA_045604605.1 Acutalibacteraceae bacterium
CTCCTACTTTGAAATCAGTAACCTCCACCACAAGTCGTGTTAAATTCACTTGGAGCAAGGTAACAGGTGCAGAAGGCTATTATGTATACAGAAAAACAACAGGTGGTTGGAAACGAATTGCAACAGTTAAGGGTAATACAGAGGTAACATACCTTGACAAGACCGCAAAGAAAGGCACAACCTACACCTACACAGTAAAAGCCTTTAAGGGTACAACTTACAGCTACTACAATACAAAAGGTTTGACTATTAAAGATAAATATTAAAGATAAAAAATGGTCAGTTAGTGATTGCTTCAATCACTAACTGACCAATGTTTTTAATGTAGCGAGCTTGTTTGCCTTTGGGCAGCGACGAGATTTGCATATATACCGCCTTGGGCGATAAGCTCATTATGGGAGCCGCTCTCTGCAATTCTGCCTTTTTCAATAACCACAAGTCTGTTTGCATTTTTAAGGGTTGAAAGCCTGTGGGCGATTGCAATTGTTGTTCTGCCCTCAATAAGTCTTGTTAAAGCTTCTTGGATTTTGATTTCTGTTTCAGGGTCAAGGGAGCTTGTTGCTTCGTCAAGAATAAGAATTTTTGGGTTTTTAAGAATTGCTCTTGCGATACTTACTCTCTGACGTTCACCGCCGGAAAGGGAGTGGCCGTTTTCACCTATAACAGTATTGTAGCCATCGGGGAGCTTTGTTATAAATTCATGAGCATTTGCTGCTTTTGCAGCTGCAATTACTTCATCAAGAGAGGCGTCGGGACGGGCATAGGCAATATTATCAAAAATTGTACCTGAAAAAAGATAGGTTTCCTGGAAAACCACGCCAATATTGTTTCTCAGTTCCTCAGGTGGAATATCTTTTATATCAACGCCATCAATTGTAATTTTACCTAAAGATGGGTCATAAAGGCGCATACAAAGGTTTATCATAGTTGATTTACCTGCACCCGAATGACCAACAAGACCGATCATTTCACCGGGATTGATATGAAGATTTATATTTTTAAGAACGGGTTCATAGGATTTATAGCCAAAGGTTACGCCTTCGAATTCAACTGCTCCTGCAGAGTTGAGCTGTTTAGGCTCGGTGGTTGCAACCATCTGGGGCGTTTCATCAAGTATTTCATAGATTTTCACAAGGCTTGTGGAGCAATCTGCAACTCTTCTTGGAAAAACGGACATCCAACGAAGAGGAGCATAGAGAAAACCAAGATACAGATTGAATCTTGTGAGCTCTCCCAATGTGAGCTTGCCGTCGAGCACCATTTTACCGCCTATTATAAGAACAAGGAATTCACCCAATGCCATAAAGTTACCAACAAGAGGGAATGTAACCGCCCAATACTTTTCGTTGGAAGCGGCAACATCTGCCAGCTTCTTTGAATACTTTGAGAATTTTTCAATTTCTCTTTCTTCATTACCAAAGGCTTTAACAACTCTTATGCCTTTTATAATGTCATGAAGGATTGAGGTGGCTTTTGAATCAACTCTCCACTGCTTGTGATAACGTAGCATTGTTGTGTGGCGGAAGGTGGACATAAGCAAAACTCCGAGAGGAATCGGGATTATAACCGCAAGTGTAAGTGTTACATTGGTTGAGAAAAGAATAACAAGAATAACCGTGAACATAATAATTTGCTCAATTAAATATCTGCCTTGCTGGTTGAAAAACTCTTTTACTCTTTCAGTATCCTTTGTAACTCTGTGAATAAGATTACCTGCAGATTTTCCTGACATTGAAGAAAGAGAGAGTTCTTGTATTTTCGAATAAACAAGTGTTCTTAAATCTGCGGCAAAATTTGAACCAACCCGATTTGTTATGCGGTTGCTTATAATGCTGAGAACTCTGGAAAAAGCAAAGGTTAAGGTCATTAAAAGTGCAATTGCAATAACGCCTGTTGTTCTCGATTCAAAATATGGGGTTGCATTTTCTACGGGGACTAAATAATGGTCAATGAGAATTGAGTTGAACATTGGCATAATTGCCCCTAAAATGTTGGCAAGTGTAAGAATAAGCCCTGCACCGATAACTGATTTAAGATAAGGTCTGAAATATCCGAAAGCCCGTGAAAAGACATAGGATTTCTTCACACAGAACATACAGGCGTTCATACCCCTCGGGTAATGACGGTGGCATTTCGGACAAACAGGTAAATCATCCGTTTTCATAGGCAGCATATTATCGGTTTCAAAATAATGGTTGAGAACCTTGACGAGTTCGCCGATTTCACCAACCTGACTCATTGAAAAACGGCAGATTGTTATATTTTCGCTTCCGTCACTTTTAGCACCAATGGGCTTAAGCTCGAGTTTACCGCAACCTATATCGGTTAACTGCACCGCTTCTTCAATACCATCAATATTAAATTTTTCTTCTTTTCCGTCAAGGGCTTTGAGAATGTAGCCGTCACAAAGAGTCAGCGTACCGTCACAAGCTTTACCTTCCGGAGAAATATCAAAATGTACGGTTTTATTTTCCATAATTAATATAAATAGGGCTCTAAAAGCCTTCTGCTCTTTTGTTCGATTTTTTCGTGGTCGGGAATGATGTAGCGGTTGCCGTCAACATCAAAAATAAGAAGAGTGTTTCCGTTTGCAGAACGAAGGTTTCTTGTTAAATCTCTTACTGTGAAGCTTTTATTCATACCGTCAATAACCACATCAAAATAAAAGTGACCCATACGTTCTTTTATGCTTTTAACGGATGTTACTGTTGGACAATAATATCTGTTTTTTAGTTCCTTGTTTGCAGAGTCGAGAGAGTCTTTGTCAAGCTCTTTTAGATCACGGATAATACCGATTTCATTATCCTCGATATCGTGGACGCAGATATATTCATCCGTAAGAGTGTAGGGGTAGCTTCTTATAAGCTTAACTCTGCCTTGGCTCTCACCCTCAACGCAAAGCTCAAGAAACCCGTTTTGATTAAAGGAGAATCTGCATTTATCCGGCTCCAAAAATGTAATTGAAAGCTTATTATCATTCATTTTCTTTTTCCTCCATTTCATCTTCTGCTGATTCTTGCTCTATTCCGATGAATTTTAATGCTTCTTCCTGTAGCTTGAAGAGCTTGTAGTATACGCCCTTCTTTTCCATAAGCTCGGAGAAAGTACCGAATTCAATGCATTCTCCATCGTCGATTACCGCAAGTTTATCAGCATCCCGAAGAGTTGAAAGGCGGTGTGCAATTGCAATGGTAGTTCTTCCTGATTTGAGCTCGGAAAGCGAATTTTGAATATTCCTTTCAGTTTCTGTGTCCATTGCGGCAGTTGCTTCGTCGAGAATAAGAATTTTCGGGTTTTGAATGATTGTTCGGGCTATAGATATTCTCTGGCGTTCACCGCCTGATAAGTCCTGACCACCTGAGCCTACCCAGGTTTCATAACCGTCAGGTAGCTTTGATATAAATCCGTGAGCTGAAGCAGCTTTTGCAGCGGCTATAACCTCATCATTTGTGGCATCGGGACGGGCGTATCTTATGTTATCGGCAATGGTGCCCATAAATAAGAATATATCCTGAGAAACAATGCCGATGTTTTTTCTAAGCTGCTTTGAGGAAAGCTCTTTAACATCATGACCATCTATTTTTACAATCCCCTCCTTGGGATCGTAAAGACGGGCAATAAGGTTAGATATTGTAGTTTTACCTGCACCTGTTTTACCCACAATACCAAGCATTTCACCCTCATTTATTTTAAGGGAAAGGTTTTTGATAATGGGGTGAGCCGGTTCATATTCAAACTGCAGTTCATTCAGCTCTATTTCACCTTTGAAATCTTCAAGAATAACAGGAGTTTCAATATCTTTAACATCAGGCTCTGTGTCCATAATTTCAAAAACACGCTGAGCAGAATCTACACAACGGGCCCACCAGTTAGTAACCCAGGAAAGAAAGTCTATAGGGCTTTGGAGCATTTGAAGATATATTACGTAGGTAAGCAGTTCGCCTACGGTAAGCTCATCAGTAGTTATGCAGAGAAAGCCACCATAGCCCAGAACAAGGGCGCCCAGAAGATAAATGAATATGGAGAGAATTGGAAAAACGGTATTTTCTGCATTGGCAACAGCTAATTCCGAATCTCTTACATTGTTACTTATTTTATTGAACGCGGAAAGCTCATCATCTTCTTTTGAAAATGCTTTTATTATTCTGTGACCGTTAACATTATCACTGACCTTTGATGTAAGGCGAGAATGCTGTACCCATACCTTGTGGTGCATTTTTCTGAAAAGCTTATTGAAAATTGGGTAGCAAATGAAAATTACAGATGCTGTTGCAAGTATCAGTAATGTTAGCTTTACGCTGGTAGCAAACATAATTACGATAATGCCCACAACTGTTATTGCATTACCTATAAGATAGGGGAATCCGTCAACAAAGAACCAATATATATTATTGGAATCTCTTGTGACACGCTCCATTAAAGAACCGGTTTGCTTGTGTGTGTAAAAGCCGACAGAAAGTCGCTGCATTGCTTTGAAGATTTTTATTTTTATGCTGTAAATTACCTTTGGTAACATTCCTGCAACAAGATATTGATATACAAGTGTGAATAATTGATTAGCAATTTTGATAACTGCCATTGAAAGAACAACTGTAAACAGTCCTTTCAAAAGCACGTCGTAAGCGGAAGTATTACCGGTATTCAAAACCTCATCATAAAGCTTTTGTGTGCTGACTTTCGGAATTAAAAGGTTCAAGGCATTGCTCAGCAAAATGAAAATCATAATAAAAACCATTTTCCATTTCACATCACCAAAAAAGGAGAATAGCCTTTTTATTGTGGAGCTTTTGCTAACACAATCTTTACAAAAATGTGTGCCGTCAGGTATAGGTGCTCCGCATTTTTGACAAGAGCTGTCCTTTGAGCTTGAAATATATTGCTTATAATTCTTTCCTTGTTTAAATGTGTTGAATATTTTTCGGAATGCATCTGCTTTAGGAAGAAGACCTATTGAAAAGTATCCTAAAGAAAAATATTCGCCATTGTATTTATAAGTTAATTGCCCCGTTGCAAGATATTGCTCGGCGAAAATTTCGTCTGTCTCGTCAATTGGTATAGATGTCAATTGACGAAGCTTTGGCTTGGGGAGTGGCGTTTTTTTATTCTTTCTCTTCTTTTCCGCTTCAGTGAGAGCGGGCTCTTCAATCGCTGCGGTATAGATTCCTTTTTCGTCAAAAAGAATATAGCAGTCTCCGAAGCTTTCTGCATCGTACATATCAGACTTAAAAGAAAAAATAATTGAATCGGTATTAAGTCCGTTTTCCTTTAAAACGTCTTTTATCGGTTCAGGTAAAAGACCCATCGGCGGAAAATTCGGACGTGGGGGCTTTTTCAATCGTAGTTTAAAAAGAATTTTATTTAAAGCTTCCATAAAATGTCACTCACTCTGATTACATTTAGAATCTGGTATATATTTTAACATAGCATATTTGAAATCACAAGTGTATAGATATATTTTAAAATCTTAATATTTTGTTAACAAATATGCAATAAAATGTTGTAAAAGTTGCATGTTTTAAAAAGTTGGGTTTGTGTAATTTTCCAAAATTAGGAATAAGAATCCGTTTTTTTGCTTAAGTGAATTGACATTCACTTGTGACTTTGATATAATTTTACCAAGATAATGGGGTTGTAGGAGTGAAAACTGTTCAACCGTTTTAATTTTTGGTATTTGATAACTAAAGAATATTTACGAAGGGTGTAAAAAAATGGCAGTCAAAAGTGTTACAAGATTTGGTATCCAAAGAAAAATCGTTGCAAACATGACAACGGAGAGTTGGCAAAACATTCCCCATGTTAGCTACCAGTATGAGCCTGACGTTACAAAGTTTGTTGAAGAATTCAAGAAGTTTACTTCAGAGCATCAAGGTGATAGCGGTGCGAAAATCACTTTCAACGCAGTTCTTCTAAAAGCTTTTGCAGAAGCAATTGAGGTTGACCCTGTTATTAATGCTCATATGCATTTTGAAAAAGGTCTTGTAAGAGGTAAGGTTACTGTTTTTGATAATATCGACATTTCTGTTCCCTGGATTCTTCCCAGCGGAGAAATGATGACTATCACTATGAAAGATATGGGTAACAAAACTCTTAAAGAAATTGCAGAGTATCAGGCAGATATTAACCGCAGACTTGAAAAAACAAATCTTACTGAGGCGTTATATTCAGTTTCTTTCAATGATACTATTGAAAAATTGAAAAAAGGTCATATTCTTAAAGCAATCAAAAGACTTTATGGTGCAAATACCAATAAAAAACATAAAATCCATCTTCTTAAAGGGGCAGAAAAGAAGGCTTACGAGGCAATTCCCGAAACAGAGAGAATTACATATAAGGATCTTAAACAAGGCACAATTACTATATCAAATATCGGTGCTGATACAAGAGGCCTTTCAGGCGAATGCGCTATGCTTATGGTTATTCCTCCTCAGGTTTGTGCTATTTGTATCGGCTCATTACAGAGAAGACCAATTGTTGTTAAAGATGAAGATGGTAACGAAAAGGTTGAAATCAGAACAATTCTTCCTATGGATATCTGTTTTGATCACAGAGCGCTTGACTTTGGCGATGTAAGACCATTCCTTTCTAAAATGGAAGAGTTTTTCCGGAATCCTGAAATGATTCTTAATCTTGAGGCTTAATAATTTTTCAGAACTTCGGCTTTTTGTCGGAGTTCTGTTTCTTTTTGTGATATGTGTATAAAAAGAAAGGTGCAAAACTGTTGTAAATGGGGAATGTTCGGTTTTCTATTGCAAATAAGCAAGTTGTTGTGCTATAATGTATCAGTTAAAATACGATTAAGGATGTAAAAACGATGAAAAGAAGACTTATGGCTTTATGCTGTATGATGATTGCCTTTGCAATTTGCTTTGCAATGATGAATTCATCAAAGGCACAGAGCAAATCAAATGTTTCAACTGCAACTGCAAAGGTTTTTTATGCAGAAAAAAACGAGAGCACCGATGAAAAAGTCGGTTCAATCAGCGGTATGGTAAGCGGTTACGTCAGCGAATTGGATTCAGAAAACCATGCAGACGATTTAAATAATCTTGGCGAAAGCTTGAGCGGATTTGGCGACTCTTTAAGTGGCTTTGGTGATTCTTTAGGCGGAATAGCTGAAACCTATAGCGGTATCGGAGATTCTCTTGGTGGTGTAGTTGATTCAATCGGTGGAATCGGAGATTCCTTTTCCGGAATAGGCTCCGGTTTGGGAGACGGTTTAGGTAGTGGTCTCGGGAATGCTATAGGTGGAGTTTTCGGAAATTTGTTTGGTGATTCAAATACTACTACAGAAATTACGACTGTTGTTCCCACAACTTCTCCTCAGGATGGCTTGATTGTTCCCGTGCCTGCCGCAACACAGGAGGAGAAAACTGTTGTTGTTACGGTTTATGAAACCGTTATTGTAAACGAAACAGTTACAGTTATAGCAACATCCAATCCATACATAAAGCCTGCAGGAACTTTTGTTGCGGGCGACAAAGATGAAACAATAAAATGGCTCCAGTGGATTTTTGTTTACACAGGCTATGGTTTAGAAGAGGAAGCCATAACAGGCGTTCTTGACGATGCTACAATAGAGGTCGTTAAAAAGCTTCAGAGAGAAAGTGGTTTGCCTGTTGACGGCAATGTAAACAATGATGTAATTAAAGCTGCGGAAACACTTTATTATCAAAGCGCAATCGGTAAGGATTTGACAGCGGTTGAGGTTTCTCTTGCAAGCACAGTGCCTGCTACAACTTCAAATCAGACTGCGGTTTCAGGAAATCAGAACAGTATTACCGTTGCATTGCTGGTTATTGTGCTTGTAATTATCTGGGTGTTGGCAATAGGCGGAATAATTCTTTTGTTTGTTTTCAGAAAGAAGAAAATTGCAAAAGAAAAAAGTGAAGAAGCACCCGCAGAAAAAAACAATGAACAAAAAAGCGACGAAATTTCAGGTCTTTCAGATTTGTTTGAAGAAGCGGACAAAAACAGCAAATAACTCTACCTACATTGAAAGTAAAGGGGAAATTTAAATGGATAAATATCTGATTATTAATGCAGACGATTTTGGAATGAGCCATTCCTCCAATATGGCAGTTTTTGATTTGTTCCAAAAAGGCGGAATAACATCCTCAACTATTATGACTCCTTGTCCCTGGGCAAAAGAAGCAGGGAAATGGGCGGCGGCTCATCCCGAGTATGCTGTTGGTGTTCATTTAACCTTTACAAGCGAATGGGGTAATTACAGATGGGGCCCAATTGCCCATAATAATACAGATTCTTTACGCGATGAAGAAGATTTTATGTATTACGATTCATGCTCTTTTGAAAAAAATTGTGATATCAGTGAAGTTGAAAATGAAATAAGAGCACAGATTGCGCGTTTTAAGTCCTTTGGTGTTGAGCCTTCTCATCTTGATAATCATATGGGTTCTCTTTACGGTATTGAAACAGGCCGTTTTGAGGTTCTCACAAAAACTCTTGAACTTGCAGGAGAATATGGTCTTCCTTTCCGTTTCCCCGGCACGTTCGTTCCTGAGATGTTTAAAAATGATACGCTTGAGGTTAAAATTGATATTGATATGATTGCAGGCGTTTTTGATAAGGTGCTTGGTTATGCAAATAGCATGGGCGTTGCTATGCCTGATTATCTTATTCCCGGCGAGTGGAACGGACCGCAGAATGACAGCTATGAGAATTTCAAAGAATATATTTATGAGCTCTATAAATCATTCCCGAATGGTGTAACAGAGACTTATATTCATCCTGCTCTTGAATGTGACGACTTGAAAGCGATTACAGGCTGTTGGCATAGAAGAGTTTGGGAACACAAGTTGTTCTCTGACCCGCAGACACTTCAGCATATCAAGGCTTGCGGTATTGAATTAATCAATTACAGGGATTTGAAAAAAATAAAAGGCTTTTAAAAAAAGAAACCTTTCTTTCTGTTCTGATGAACCGGAAGAAAGGTTTTTTTGATTATTTTATTATTTCAAGACCCTCAAGGAGAATTTTAAGTCCCAGAAGTATGAGAATTAAGCCACCGGCAAACTCTGCTTTGGATTTGTATTTTGTTCCGAAAATATTTCCGATTTTAACACCTGCTGCAGACAACGTAAAGGTTATAATTCCGATAAGTGCAAATGCAACATATACGAAATAGTCAGGCTCAAAATTTGTGAATGCGAAGCTTACACCCACTGCTAATGCATCAATGCTTGTGGCAATAGCCATAACCAGCATTGCTTTAAAACCAAGGGAGGAATCCTTGCAATCCTCGCATTTGTCAAAGGACTCCTTAATCATGTTTCCGCCGATAAGAGCTAAAAGAACAAAAGCAATCCAATGGTCAACAGAGGTTATTTTATCTGCAAAGGTACTTCCCAAAAAGAAACCTGCCATTGGCATAAGCGCCTGAAAAGCACCAAACCACAAGCCTACAATTACACAGCTTTTAAAATCAATTTTTTTTAGTGCAAGACCCTTACAAAGCGCAACTGCAAAAGCATCCATAGAAAGGCTTACTGCAAGAAGAATAATTTCAATTAATGTCATAAAATACTCCCGAAATTAATTTTAGGAAAGAATTATATATCAAATAATATTTTATGTCAATCAGTTGATTTTAGAAGGTGATGTATGGTAGAATGGGCGGGTTAAGAGGTGTGGTGTATGAAGAAATTATTCAGAACGAGAAAACAGACTGTGTTGGTTCTGTCAGCTTTCTTAATTGTTTTGGCTATTCTGGTTAATGTTTTTGCGTCTGTTTTTTTGAGTTTTTTGGTTTTCAAGAAAAATGGGTGGAAAAGCTTTCAGAAGTATTCCTATGGCGAGGTGATTTCGGAAAAATCTGATTGGATTTCTCAAAAAGGTGAAATTATAAAAACAGAAAACGCTGAAGGTGAAGAAATCAGTGCGATTGAAATAAAAAACGAAAGTGTTACCCGCAGCTACATAATTATTTGCCACCAATATGGCGGAAGTCCCGAAGCAATGACTGAATATGTAAAGCATTTTTATGATTTGGGCTTTAATGTTATTTTACCGTATTTGCGCGGTCATGGGGAAAGTTCATATAAGCATATTTCTTTGGGATGGCAAGATCGACTTGATATTGTTCAGTGGACAAAAAATATAGTCACAAAGGAGCAAAATGCGAAAATTGTTCTTTTTGGAGTTTCAATGGGTGCTAATGCGGTAACCCTTGCCGCATCTGAGGATTTACCTGATAATGTTAAAATGGTAATCTCCGATAGTTGCTACACCTGTGTGTCTGATTTGTTAAAGGAATATGTGAAAAATGAAATGCCGTTTTCATCAATATTTGTTACAAATCTGATGTCGTTATTTGCAAAGGATAAAATAGGGGAAAGCTTTAAAAATGCGGATACAATTGTTAAAATTAAGGATATAGAAATTCCTGTACTGTTTGTTAATGGTGAAAATGACACGGTTGTTCCGCCACTTTCAAGTAAACAGCTTTATGAAAACTGCGATGCTGATGGCGTTGAAGAGCTTATAATTGAAGGTGGTACCCATGGCAGGAACCTTGAAGCTGACAAGAAAACCTATTGGTCAAATATAGATGCTTTTATACTGAATAATTTAGGAATATAAAAACTGTCTGTCCAGGCGTTGTGTTCGTAAGGATACAACGTCTGTTTTGTTTGTTGCAGGCCAATTACAAGCAAATAAACTTTTAATAAAAACTTGACAAACACATAAAGAAAATGCAATAATAAAATGATATTATATGTCAAAAAGAAGTATAATGTTATTATATAATGATTTTTACGGAGGTGTTGGCTGATGCGCGTTATAACAGGTTCTGCCCGAGGCAGAAAATTGAAAACTCTTGAAGGCGATAGTGTCAGACCTACAACCGATAAAGTTAAAGAGTCGATTTTCAATATAATTCAATTTGATATTGAAGGAAGACGCGTTCTTGATATGTTCTGCGGTTGCGGTCAGCTGGGTATTGAGGCTTTAAGTCGCGGTGCGGCTTCGGCAGTGTTCGTTGATATTTCCCGCGCTTCAATTGCAGTTACGGAAGAAAACCTTGCAACAACAGGATTCAGAATTGTTTCAAAAACAGTTCTCGCAAATTCCCTTGAATATCTTGACAGAACCTCAGAAATATTTGATATTGCATTTCTTGACCCGCCTTACCATGCAGGTATTATGAAAGATGCAATTGAAAGGGTTGCACCACATATGGCGGATGGGGGCATAATCGTTTGCGAAACAGGAGAAAGAGAAATTCTTCCCGAAGAGCTTGAAGGCTTTACATCAAAACGCTATAAATACGGAAAAATTGCGTTGACTGTTTACAGAAAGGGAGTTTAAAATGGGTAAAACGGTTGTGTGTCCCGGTAGCTTTGATCCGCTTACCATAGGGCATCTCGATATAATAACTCGTTCTGCAAAGCTTTTTGACAAGGTTATTGTTGTTGTAATGCGGAATCCCAATAAGGACGTTGGAAGTTTTACCACAGAAGAACGTGTTGATTTTATAAAACGCTGCACGAAGGAGCTTCCGAATGTAGCAGTTGACAGTTATGCAGGTCTTCTCGCAGATTATGTCCGTGAAAAAGGTGCATCAGCAGTTATTAAAGGTTTGAGAGCTATTTCTGATTACGACGATGAGTTTCGTCAGGCTTTAACAAATCAAAAGTTGAATTCAGAAATGGAAACAATTTTTATGGTTTCAAACGCAGAGCATATGTTTTTAAGCTCAAGCGTAGTAAAACAAGTTTGCAGATTGGGTGGAGATGTTTCAACTTTTGTTCCGTCTGAAATCTGTGACGATATAGTAAAAAGATTATCCAGAAAGTAATACTTGATGATGAAAGGATGTTTTTATAATGGGTACAAGTATTGTAGAAAAATCTCTTGCAGATATGGAGCAGCTTATTGACGAGGCGAAATCAGTTCCCTTCTCAACAAAAACACTTATGGACACAGAGGAGCTTTCAAGACTTATTGAAGATATTCGTCTTAATATGCCCGAAGAAATTACTCAGGCAAAAAGAATTGCTCAGGAGAGACGCGATATTCTCGATCAGGCACAGCTTGAGGCTGAAGATATCGTGAATAAAGCTCGCCAAAGAGCAGACATTATGATTGAAGAGCATCAGATTACAAAAGAGGCTAAAAGCGCTGCAGAGGATATTTTCCGTCAGACAAAAGCTGAAGCAGATGCACTTCTTGCTTCTTCAAAACAGCGTGCGGAAGAGATTACTCTTAAGGCTGAAAAATGGTCAAATGATATCAGAAGAAATGCAAGCTCTTATGTTGAGACAATTATCAGAGATACTGATGAAACTCTCACAAACAGCGTTAATGATATCAGAAAACTCCGTCAGAGTGTTAAAGAGGCTCTTGCTCACAACAGCTCCGCAAGACCAAGTTTTGACGACTAAGGTGAAACATTAAATGGAAAAAGAAAAGCTTTGTTTGCGCTGTATGCGGAAAATAGGTGACAACGACCGTTGTCCCTATTGTTCTAAAGAAAACAGCGAACCTCAAAAAGAACCGTTTTTGCCGCTTAAAACAATTGTTGGTGGCAGATATCTTGTGGGGAAGCTTGTTGCATCAAACAGTGAGGGTGCAACTTACTATGCTTTTGATTTAGAGAGGAAAACTCCTGTTACTTTGAGAGAATTATTCCCTAAAGGAATTCTTTCAAGAGGAGAGGGTAATTACTGCCTTGTAAATATAGGCAGAGCATCGGAATTTATTGATGCAAAGGAAGATTTTGTGAAGCTCTGGACTGCTTTGGCAGAGTTGAAGGGCTTTACTGCACTCACAGAAGTTTACGGACTTGTGGAGGACTTGGGCACAGTTTATGCGGTTACTGAATATTTGGGTGAGGGCAAGACCTTGCGCGAATATCTTTTAGAGCAGGAACAGGGTTATATTTCCTGGGAGGAAGCAAGAATTCTGTTTATGCCTGTGCTTTCTGCATTGGGTGAACTGCATAATGCAGGTATTATTCATGGCGGAATTTGTCCTGAAACACTTATTCTTGATAAAAATGGTAAGCTTCGTATATCAGGCTATTCAATTGAAGCGGTGCGCCGTCAAAAGAGCACTATGGAAAGCGAATTGTTTGATGGCTATGCTGCTGTTGAGCAATACGGCTTCAGCGAAGGCTTAAGCATAAGCACAGATATTTATGCTTTCTCAGCTGTTCTGTACAGAACGTTGATAGGTAGCGTGCCTATGAGTTCTGCTTCGCGACTTACCAATGATAAGCTTATGATTCCGGGTAAGTTTGCCGAACAATTACCTGCATATGTCATAAATGCTCTTGTTAACGGCTTGCAGATTCTTCCTAACGACAGAACGGCAACCGTAGAGCAGTTACGTGATGAATTGTCTGCTTCTCCTGCGGCAGCAGGAACTGCTTCTGAGGCGTATTCTTCAATGTATGCTGCGCAGTCACAAGAGGCTGAGGAAACTGTGGTTGAAGAGGTTGATTTGGAGGACGAGGAAGATATTCAACCTGATTCTCCGAAAATCCGTAAGAGCACAGTTGCAGTTTTTGTCATAAGCGTTATTCTTTGCTTCGCTATTCTTGTTGTAGCACTTTGGGGAATAAAAGGTTTTTCAGATGATGAAAACAACGAAACCACAACAGAGGAGCAAACAACTGAAATCACAGAAACGGAAGATAGCAACTCCTCCGGTATATCAAGCATTACTGTTCCTAATTTTAAGGGAAGAAGTATTGATGAGATAAAAGAAGATAATAATTTTGAAAAATTCCTTGTTTTCAAAACAGAGTATGTTGACAGCGATGAGGAAAAGGGCAAGGTTATTTCTCAGGATATTACTGTAGGCACGGTTGTTTTTGAAAAAAGAAACATAACCTTAAAAATAAGCAACGGCAGAGCGGTCCCTGACGTTACCAATATGGCACTTAAAAAGGCTATTTTAGATTTGAAAGCAGCAGGCTTCAAGCAGATTGAAAGTGTCGAAGGCAATATTGCGGACAAGGAAGAGAATTCCTTGATGGTTTATAGCGTTGTTTATAAGGAAAAAGATACAGATAACTGGGTGGCAATTCCCGATGACAGACGTCTTTCCGTAAATGAAAAAATAGTGCTTTATTATTACGGAGAGTATGCGGAAGCGACAGTAGAAACCACAGAAGAAACTACGAAAAACCTCGTCGAAGGTTTATTAGGAGACGACTCTGAGGAAACTACCAGGAATCTGCGTCCTGTTGTAAGATAGAAAAAATAAAAAAACACTTGACAAACATAAACAAAGTTGGTATTATATCAAGGCAATAAAGCAGAACTGTTCCGTTCTCACCAACCGAGAGTATTGTTTGGTCAATAGTTTCAACGTTAAACGCAATAGTTGCGTTTTGAAGCTCGAACGGAATTTCTGTTCGAGCTTTTCATTATTTTTTGGAGGTGCTTAGGTATTAGCAAGGAGAATCAAATCAACGAAGAAATCAGAGATAAAGAAGTCAGAGTTATTTCTGCAGATGGTGAGCAAGTGGGAGTTATGTCCGCAAAAGAAGCTATCGCTTTAGCAGAAAAAAGTAATCTTGACCTTGTGAAAATTGCTCCCAACGCAGTTCCCCCTGTTTGCAAAATTATGGACTATGGTAAGTTCAAATTTGAACAGGCAAAGCGCGAAAAAGAAGCAAAGAAAAAACAAAAGGTTATGGATATCAAAGAGGTTCGTTTATCTTTGAATATCGACACAGGAGACTTTAACACAAAGGTTAACCATGCTCTCCGTTTCTTAAAGGACGGCGATAAGGTTAAGGTGTCAATTCGTTTCAGAGGCAGGGAGATGGCACACACCGAACACGGTACTACAATCATGCAGCGTTTCGCAGAGGCTTGCTCCGAAAACGGTACAGTTGAGAAAGCTGCCAAACTTGAAGGCCGTCAAATGCTTATGTTCCTTGTTCCGAAAGCATCCAAGTAATTGCAATATTAAGGAGGATATTATTATGCCTAAAATCAAAACTCACTCAGGCGCTAAAAAGCGTTTCAAAATGTCTAAAAACGGTAAGCCGATTCGCGCACATGCAAATAAGTCACACATCCTTACCAAGAAAACAACAAAACGTAAAAGAGGTCTTCGTAAGACTAATGTTGCAGACGTTACAAACCAGAAGCAGATCAAACGTCTCATTCCTTATAAATAAGAAGAAAACGGTAGGAGGTAACTTATAATGGCACGTATTAAAGGTGCGATGATGACTCGCAAAAGAAGAAATAAAGTTCTTAAACTCGCAAAGGGTTATTATGGCTCAAAGAGCAAACTTTTCAAAACAGCTAAACAGGCTGTTATGAAAAGCGGTAACTATGCTTATATCGGCCGTAAGCAGAAAAAGAGAGATTTCCGTCGTCTTTGGATCACAAGAATCTCTGCTGCTTGCAAAATGAATGGTATCAACTATTCAACATTCATCAATGGTCTTAAAAAAGCAGGTATTGAGCTTAACAGAAAAATGCTTTCAGAGATTGCTATTGCAGATCCTGAAGGATTTGCAGCACTCGTTGAAAAAGCAAAAGCAGCTCTTTAATAATCAAGAATTGCGCCCGACCAAGTTTTTTGGTCGGGCGTAAGATGTTTTTTGAAACTATGGAAAAAATTACAAGTAAAGCAAATGACCGTATAAAATATGCGGTGAAAATTCGTGAAAGTGCATCTTTCAGAAAACAGGAGAATCTGTTTTTTGCAGAGGGTGCAAGGCTTTGTTTTGATGCCGCTTCAAGTGGTGTTGAGGTTGCGGAATTATACGTAACAGAAAAAGCTATGGATAAATATGATGAATATGTGCGTTTGGTAAAATCCTGTGCCAAGCGTTGTTTCGTTGTGTCCGAAGATGTGGCAGAGAAGCTGTCTGATACTAAGAAAAGTCAGGGCGTTTTTTGCCTGTGTAAAATGCTTGACAAAAAAACAAATATAGGTAAAATAAAATATAATGGGAAATATATTGCCTTGGAAAGTGTTTCGAATCCTGCCAATTTCGGAGCAGTTGTAAGAACTGCAGAGGCGGTAGGGCTTGATGGAGTTATAGTAAGTGGTGGTTGTGATATCTACAATCCGAAGTCCCAAAGAGCTGCCATGGGGTCATTGTTCAGGCTCAATGTTATTGAAGCGGATAATTTGCCCGAAACCTTAAAAATACTTTCTGAAAAAGGGATGACTGTGCTTGCGGGTGTTCCTGATTCTGATGCCGAGAAAATAACGGAAGTTGATATGAATGGCGGAGTTGTGGCTATTGTAGGTAACGAAGGTAACGGTATCACGGAAGAAACCTGCAAAGTGGCAACGAAGCTTGTTACGATTCCTATGAAAGGCAGAGCAGAATCTCTGAATGCTGCTGCAGCGGCTTCGATTATTATCTGGGAAATGATGAGATGAGTATTTGTCCTGTTGAATATTGGATATGGATGCAAAATTCATTGGGCGCGGGTGCGCGTACCGATGAAATTCTTGCATATTTTGAAACACCGGAGCGACTTTACAATGCCGGTTCAAAGGAATGGCGCTTATCAGGACTGTTTACTCAGAAAAAAATTGAGGCATTAAAAAGTTCAACTCCTTCCGAAACAGGAAAAATACTTAATGAATGTCGTCAAAAAGGGTACAACATAATAACACCTGACAATGTGCTTTTTCCTGCCAGATTGAAAAATCTTTCCAATATGCCGTTAGTTCTTTACGGAATAGGTGATTGCTCTGTTATGAGTGATACGGTAAGTATTGGTGTGGTTGGTACAAGGAATGCAAGTGATTACGGAACACAAATCGCTCAAAAGCTTTCATATACCCTGGCAGATGCAGGCGCAACAATAGTAAGCGGTGGCGCGCTGGGTATAGACAGCGAAGCCCATGCAGGAGCTATGCTCGCCAAGGGCAGAACTATTGCATTTTTAGGTTGTGGTCTTTCTTTTGGCTATCTTAAGGAGAATGCTTCTCTCAGGCGTGCTATAACAAGATACGGTGCGGTGGTTTCCGAATATCCTCCATTTGCTCCTGCTAACAGGGCAACCTTTCCTATAAGAAATCGTCTTATTTCCGGTGTGTCTTTAGGTGTGGTGGTTATTGAAGCCGGAGTGAAAAGCGGCTCGTTGATTACCGCTAATTGCGCTCTTGACCAAGGGAAAGATGTTTTTGCAATTCCGGGTGATATTGTGCGTTCTTCGTTTGACGGAACGAATCACCTCATAAAAAATGGTGCAAAGCCGGTGTTTTCTGCGGAAGATATTTTAAGTGAATATGAGTATCTCTATGGAGATCAGTTTGATATTTCAAAGGCTAAAAATCCGCTTTCTTCTGTGCCATATGTTGAATACAGAAAGAAAAAATCCGATAGTGTCAAAAGAACAGTATCTGAAGCTGAGGAAGTAAAAACAGAAATGGTTAAAAGAGTAACGCTTCCAGAAGATATCAGCGAGGACGCTAAATGTGTGTATTCTGTACTTAATGATAATGAAACGCATATTGATGATATTGTGAGAAAAACAAATTTGAAAATGAATATTGTACTGTCTTCTCTGACAGAGCTTGAAATTATGGGCTTTGTTCAGTTAGTAAGCGGTAAGAAATATAAATTAATGTGATTATAAAGAAGAAAATGAAAGGATGAAAACAATGTCTAAACTTGTTATTGTTGAGTCTCCTGCAAAAGCAAAAACAATAAAGAAATATCTCGGCAGTGAATATGATGTTGTGGCTTCAATGGGTCATATCAGAGATTTACCTGCCGCTAAGTTAAATGTTGATGTAAAAAATGATTTTAGTCCTAAATATGCAATTATCAAGGGAAAGGAGAAGCTTGTTAAAGACCTTAAAGAACGTGTTGATGGTTGTGACATGGTTTATCTCGCAACTGACCCGGACCGCGAAGGTGAAGCAATTTCCTGGCATCTTGCAACAGTTCTTGGCCTTGACCTCAATGATAAGAACAGGGTTAAATTCAATGAAATCAACGAAACAAGTGTAAAACGCGGAATCAGCAATCCTGAGGTTGTTGATATGGGGCTTGTTGACGCTCAGCAGGCTCGCCGTATTCTTGACAGGCTTGTTGGGTACAGATTAAGTCCCTTTATTTCTCAAAAAATCAGAAGAGGTCTTTCTGCAGGACGTGTTCAGAGCGTTGCTGTACGTCTTATTGTTGACCGTCAGGAAGAAATTGAGAAATTCAATCCCGAAGAATATTGGTCAATTGATGCAAAATTCCTTTCAAACAGAAAGACATTGAGCGCAGCTCTTACATCAGATGAAAAAGGAAAAGTAAAAATAGAAAATAAAGAACAAGCAGACTATTATCTTTCCCGCCTTGAGGAAGCAGTTTATACTGCATCAAGTGTTAAAAAGGGTACAAGAAAGAAACAGCCCGCGCCACCATTTATTACTTCTTCAATGCAACAGGAGGCTTCAAGAAAGCTTAACTTCCAGGCGCAGAAGACAATGAAAATTGCTCAGGAGCTTTATGAAGGTATTGAGCTTGCAGGAAGCGGTATGACAGGTCTTATTACCTATATGAGAACTGACTCTCTTCGTATTTCCGAGGAAGCAAGAGCAGCAGCAAATTCTTTTATAACAAAAGAGTATGGCGAAAAGTACCTTCCCGATAAACCCCGTTACTTTAAAACAAGAGCAGGCGCTCAGGATGGCCACGAAGCTATAAGACCTGCTAACGTTGCAATTACACCTGCTATGGCAAAGGCAAGCCTTTCCAATGACCAGTATAAGCTTTATAACCTTATCTGGTGCAGATATGTAGCATCTCTTATGGCACCTTGCATTCAGGACACTGTTAAGGTTGAAATAACGGCGGAAAAGGACGGTACAGAGGGTTACTGCGTATTCTCTGCAAGCGGTTATTCAATTAAGTTTGATGGCTTCACTGCTCTTTATGAAGATGTTACCGCTGATGAAGACAGTGACAACACAATTCCTGATGTTAAGGCAGGGGATGTGCTTAAGCTTAAAGAGGTAAAAGGCAATCAGCATTTTACACAACCACCCTCATTCTATACAGAAGCTTCTCTTATTAAAACCCTTGAGGAAACAGGTGTTGGTCGTCCCAGTACCTACGCTTCAATTGTGACAACAATTATCAAAAGAGAATATGTTAAACGTGAAGGCAAGCTGCTTAAAGCTACTGAGCTCGGTGTTGCAACAACAAATCTTCTCAAAGAGAAATTCCAGAAGATTGTTAATACAAAGTTTACTGCATCAATGGAAACAAAACTTGATGAAATTGATGAAGGCAAAACCAATTATGTTGAAATGCTTCACGAATTTTATGACGATTTAGAGAATACTCTCTCCAAAGCAAAAACAGAAATGCAAGGTCAGAAAATTCAACTTCAGGAAGATGTTACTGATATAAAATGTGAAAAATGCGGCAGAAATATGGTTGTAAAGGTTGGTAGATTCGGTAAGTTCCTTGCTTGTCCAGGATATCCCGAATGCAAAACAACAAAACCGCTTATAGAAGAAACAAATGCTACTTGTCCTGTTTGCGGTGGCAATGTAATTGGTAAGAAGTCAAAACGCGGATTCCAGTTCTATGGTTGCAGCAATTATCCGGAATGCAACTTTATGACATGGGATAAGCCCACAGGTGAAAATTGTCCCAAATGCGGTAAATCACTCTTTAAGGGCAAAGGCGGAGTAGTTACTTGTTCAAACGAAGAATGTGACTATACCTTCAAAGCCGCACGTAAAAATGCAAAAAAAACACAGGAAGATAAAAATGACTGATAAAAAAGCTATCGTTATCGGCGGAGGCCTTGCAGGAGTGGAAGCGGCAAGTCAGTTAAGCAAAAGGGGCATTAAAGTTACCCTTTATGAAATGAAGCCGCAAAAATTCTCTCCTGCGCATAAAAGCGAAAAATTAGGGGAGCTTGTTTGCTCAAACTCCCTTAAAGCTGCTCGCTTAGGCTCGGCAGCAGGACTTCTGAAAGCAGAAATGAGACTTTTTGGCTCTGTTTGTCTTGAAGCGGCAGATAGAGCTCAGGTTCCTGCGGGGGGAGCTCTTGCCGTTGACAGAGATATATTTTCAACTCTTATTACTGAGAAAATTGAAAATGACCCTAATATAACTCTTGTGAGAGAGGAAATAACAGAAATCCCACAAAGCGATGTTATTGTAATCGCCGCAGGACCTTTAATGTCTGATGCCTTAGCAAAGGAAGTTTCAAAGCTTTGCGGAAAAGAGTTCCTTTCGTTTTATGATGCGGCTGCACCTATTGTTACTGCGGAAAGTGTTGATATGGAATATGCTTTTACACAGTCAAGATATGACAGAGGCGGTGAGGATGATTATATCAACTGTCCTCTGAACAAAGAGGAGTATGAAGAGTTTTATGAGTCTCTTGTTACTGCGGAAGGTGCCGAGCTTCATTCCTTTGATAAGAAAAAGGATGTTTATGAAGGGTGTATGCCAATCGAGGTTTTAGCTTCCAGAGGTAAAGATGCAATGCGCTACGGACCGTTGAAGCCCGTCGGACTTACAAATCCAAAAACAGGTCACAGACCTTGGGCAAATCTTCAGCTTCGCAAGGAAAATAAAGATGGAACAATGTATAATCTCGTTGGCTTCCAGACAAATCTGAAGTTCTCTGAACAAAAACGGGTTTTTTCTATGTTTCCTGCTCTCAAAAATGCAGAGTTCGTAAGATACGGCGTTATGCACAGAAACACTTTTTTAAATTCGCCCGGACTTCTCAATCAGGATTTCAGTATGAAAAAAGCACCGGGAATATATTTTGCCGGACAGATTTCAGGTGTTGAAGGGTATATGGAGAGTGCAGCATCAGGTATTCTTGCAGGCTACAATGCCGCAAGACGAGTTTTCGGTGAGGAGCCTTTAAGCCTTCCGAAAATCACAATGTTAGGCGCGCTTTCTCAATATATCAGCGATGAAAGTGTTAAGAATTTTCAACCGATGGGTGCGGCAATCGGAATAATTGACCCGTTGGATGAGAAAATTAAAGATAAGGCAGAGCGTTATTTGAAAGTAGCAGAGCGTAGCCTTGAATATTATAAAACTGTAAAACTATAGGAGGCGATTGGTTATGGATTTATCAGCATTTGAAGAAAAAATCGGTTATGAATTCAAAAATAAAGAACTTCTCACAAGAGCTCTTACACACTCATCTTATGCAAATGAAAATAAATTACCTCATGATAACGAGCGCCTTGAATTTTTAGGTGATTCGGTTTTAGGCTTTGTTACTGCAGAATATCTTTTTGAAGAGTATAAAACCCGCCCTGAAGGAGCTCTTACAAAGCTACGTGCAGCGGTAGTATGTGAAAAGTCTCTTTTCAAATTTGCGGAAAAAATAAATTTAGGCGAATATATTCTTATGGGAAGAGGCGAAGAGCACACAGGCGGCAGAAACAGACCTTCTATAGTTTCCGATGCTTTTGAAGCGGTTATTGCGGCTATGTATCTTGATGGCGGAATTGATGTTGTAAAGCCCTATATTCTTGGTTTTATTAAAGAAGCAGTGAAGAGAGAGGCCAGCTTTAAAGATAACAAATCTCTTCTTCAAGAGGAAATCCAAAAGGAAAAGGGAAACACACTTTCCTATGAAGAGGTTGGGGAGTTTGGTCCTGATCACGATAAAACGTTTAAATTTGTTGTTAAGCTTAACGGAGAAATTGTCGGCAAAGGCGAAGGAAGAACAAAAAAGGAAGCAGAGCAAGCGGCGGCAGGAGATGCCCTTGCAAAAATAGAGAAATGAAGCACGCAAATATTTCTTTATTTGTTCCTCACCAAGGGTGTCCTCACCAGTGCTCCTTCTGCAATCAGAAAACAATTTCAGGTTCAGTTAAGGAGCTGACACCTGCAGAAGTAAAAGTAACACTTGAGAAAGCTGTAAGTGACGGAGTTAACCCTCAGAATACGGAAATTGCCTTTTTTGGCGGTAGCTTTACTGCTATTCAAAGAGAATATATGATTTCTCTTCTTGAAGTAACTAAACCGTTTATTGACAATGGTCGCTTTTGCGGAATAAGAATTTCAACCAGACCTGATGCTATAGATGAGGATGTATTGAAAATTCTTAAAGAATATAATGTTACTTCAATTGAGCTTGGAGCGCAAAGCACAGATGAACAGGTTCTTTTATTAAATCACCGAGGACACACCCGCGATGATATAATAAAAGCATCAGGGTTAATAAAATCAAACGGCTTTTATTTAGGCTTGCAGATGATGACAGGCCTTTTGGGGGACACACCTGGAAAATCTTTGAAAACAGCAGAAGATATTATTTCTTTAAAACCTGATACAGTGCGCATTTACCCAACAATTGTTTTAGAGGGTACATATCTGGGAGAATTGTATAAAAAGGGTGAGTATAAGCCTCAGTCAGTCGAAGAGGCTACTGAGCTTTGCGCGGTGCTTCTGAAAAGGTTTTACGAAGAAAAAATTACTGTTATTCGTTTAGGTCTTCATTCAGGCGGAAATGTTGAAGAGGGTTTTCTTGCAGGGCCTTATCATCCTGCCTTTGGCGAGCTTTGTGAATCAAAAATTTATCTGGAAAGAGCAAAAGAAATTCTTTCGGAAAAATACCCCGTAGAGAATAAAAATTTGTGTTCTCTTTCACAGAAAAAAATAATTACTCTTTATGTAAATGACCATGAGATTTCTAAAATGACAGGTCAGAAGAGTGCAAATAAAATTGCTCTTAAAAGGGCAGGGTGGGAAGTTTCCGTCAAGGGAATGAAAACACTTGAAAAGTACGAAATTGTAACAGAGTGATAATTTTACTCTGGAAATGAAAGGTAGAAAACCAAATGTATCTTAAAGCGATAGAAATGCAGGGCTTTAAATCCTTCCCGGACAAGACTGTGTTGAATTTCGGAAAAGGTATAACGGCTGTTGTTGGTCCTAACGGTAGCGGAAAGAGCAATCTTTCCGATGCTATGCGTTGGGTTTTGGGTGAACAATCTACAAAGAACTTGCGCGGTTCGAAAATGGAAGATGTTATCTTCAGCGGAACAGATTCCCGCCGTGCAGTCGGCTTTGCAGAGGTTACACTTAAACTTGACAATTCCGATATGGCTCTTAATAACCCGAAAAAAGAAGTAACGGTTACAAGACGTTACTACCGCTCGGGCGAAAGCGAATATAAAATAAACGGCGAGCAGGCAAGACTCAGAGATATTCACGAATTATTTATGGATACGGGTCTTGGTCGCGATGGCTATTCAATGATTAGTCAGGGTAAGGTCGAAACTCTTATTTCTGGCAAATCAGAGGACAGACGCGATATGCTTGAAGAGGCTGCAGGTATTTCTCATTACAGATATCGCCGCGCAGACGCTATGCGCCGTCTTAATCAGGCAGAAGAGAATCTTTTAAGATTAAGAGATATTCTTACAGAGCTTGAAACCCGTGTGGGTCCGCTTAAAATTCAAAGTGAAAAGGCTCAGAAATTCCTTGAATATGCAGGGGAGAAAAAGAATCTTGAAATCGGTCTTTGGCTTTATACAATTGAGAAGACAAAAAACGATTTAAGAGAGCATGAAAAGAAAATCACAATTATTGATGCTCAGTATGGTGAGGTATGCAAATCTCTTGAAGAAATAACAGAGAAAATTGATTCTTCTTTTGCAGAAACTCAGAGAATTACTGTTGCAGTTGATGAAATCAGAAGATCTTGTGCTCAGCTTGAAGAACAGGCTTCCCTCCTTGAAAGTCAGATTGCAGTTCAGGAAAATACAATTCTTCATAATAACGAAACAATTGAGCGTATAGAAAGAGAAAAAACAGAAGAAAACGACACTGATACAGAAATCGGAACTCAGATTGAAGATGCAGAGAAATCAATTGTTGAGCTTGAAGCTTCAATTGAGGCGAAAAAAGCAGAGCTTAATTCATTTACAGGTGAGCTTGATGTTTTAAGCGATGAAAACAGCAAGTCTGCTCAGAAAAGTGTTGAATTAAGCGAGAAAATGTCTGCTCTTTCTCTTGAAATTGCTGACAACAGAGTTATAAGCTCAACTGCTGCTTCTTCTGTTGAAGAAATTGAAAACAGGCTTTCTGTTATTGATGAATTAACAGAGTCAAGAAAGCCTGTTCTTGAAACTCTCAGCTTACAATGTAAAGAAGCAGAAGAAGAGTTGGGAAAGATTGTTGAAAGAAACACGGAGCTTAACAATTCTCTTTCTGGTATTGAGCTTCTTGCAACAAAGAGAAAAGAAAAGCTTAATAAATTAAAAGATCAGGAAAACATTCTTCGTAATGATATACAATTCAAAAATTCTCGTATTGCTATGCTTTCAGACCTTGAAAAAAATATGGAAGGATATCAGGGTAGCGTAAAAGCAGTTATGCGCGAGGTAAGAAGAGGTGTGCTTAAGGGCATTCATGCTCCTGTTTCCCAGATTATTACGGTTAAGGATAAATATTCCTCGGCCATTGAAACTGCTCTTGGTGCACAAATTCAGAATATTGTTACGGATACTGAAAATGATGCTAAAAAGGCGATTGGCTTCCTGAAGGAGAGTCATACGGGTCGAGCAACCTTCTTGCCCCTTAGTGCTATTAAGGGTAAGGTTCTTGATGAGAAAGACCTTGACGATTGCTTTGGTTACATAAACCTTGCATCTGAGCTTGTTGATTATGAAAAAAAATACGCAGAGATTATCAAATCTCTTTTAGGCAGAACTGTTGTTGCAGAGGATTTGGATGCTGCAATTCAGATTGCTAAAAAATATAACTATAAGTTTAAAATAGTAACTCTTGACGGTCAGGTGGTTAATGCCGGCGGTTCTATGACCGGTGGTGCAAAGCTTCAGAATGCAGGTATTCTCAGCCGAGGAAACGAGCTTGAAAAGCTGAAGGCTTCTTTGAGTGAGTCAAAAGAGGAGCTTGAGATACTGATTAAAGATATGGAAGCTCAGCAGGAGAGCTATTCAGCAGTTGCTGCAGAGCTTGAGGGCTGCAAGGGCGAAATTATTTCTCTTGGTGAAGAGAAAATCAGAGTTGAGGGTGTGCTTGCTCTTCGTAAAGGTAATTATGAAAACACTCTTCAGACACAGTCTCTTGCAGATGAAGAAAAAGCACAGCTTGTTGCGCGTATTAAAGCAATTAATGATGGTGCGGCTTCTGCAAATGAGAAGCTTGCTGTTCTTCAAGGTGAGCTTGAAGTGGTTGAAGCAGAGCTTTCTACCCTTACCGGTGACAGAGAAAGTCTTCGCGAAAAGAGAGAAAAGCTTACTGCCGATGCGGCGCAGATTAATCTTTCTATTGCAACTGCCGAAAAGGAAATTGAGGCAAAAAGAGAAGAAATTTCACGTCTTCAGAACAGAAGCACAAGTCATAAAGATAAGCTTTCTCAGCTTGATAGCGAAATTGAAGAGATTAAAAATCGTAACGAGGAAATCAGAGAAAGAATTGAAATTCTTAATGGTGAGGCAGAGGGCTTGAGAACTCAAAGCTCCGCTTCAAAAGAACAGATTGCTTCCCTTATTTCAAAGCGCGAACAGTATGAGCAAGAAAGCGGCAAGCTCCGTATTCTCGAAAGAGAAAAGACTGAAGAACGTGAAAAATTGGGCGGAGAAAAAGCAAGACTTTCCGAACGTAAGGAAACAATGGAAAAAGAGTTTGAAGACATCCAAAACAAACTCTATGATGAATATGAGCTTACTAAACGCGAAGCAGAAGAGCTTGATATTGTTATTGAGGATATTCCAGCTGCTAAAAAGAGACTTAATGAGTTAAAAGGAAAAATACGTGCTCTCGGTAATGTAAACGTTAGCGCTATTGAGGAATATAAAGAGGTTTCTGAAAGATACAGCTTTATGCATACTCAGGTAAGCGACGTTGAAAAATCAAAAGCAGAGCTTATCAAGCTTATCAATGAGCTTACGGGCAAAATGGGTGTTCAGTTCAAAGAACAGTTTGATAAAATCAATTTCAGCTTCGGTCAGACCTTCTCTGAGCTTTTCGGCGGCGGTAAGGCATCTCTTGTGCTTACTGATGAAAGCGATGTTCTCGAATGTGACATTGATATTAAGGTTCAGCCCCCGGGCAAGAATGTTCAGAATATTTCACTTCTTTCCGGTGGTGAAAAGGGTCTTTCTGCAATAGCACTCCTTTTCTCAATTCTTAAGGTTAATCCTTGTCCTTTCTGTATATTTGACGAGGTTGAGGCTGCTCTTGACGATGTGAACGTTGCAAGATATGCTTCCTATGTTCGCAGAATGACCCAGAATACACAGTTCATTCTCATTACACACCGTCGTGGAACAATGGAAGAGGCAGATATGCTTTACGGTGTTACAATGCAGGAAAAGGGTGTATCTAAACTTCTTGAACTTAAAACTGCAGAAATGGCTACTAAATTCGATTTAACGTGATATCGCACGAATAACTTGTTTTAGCTCAGTCGCGGTACCTTTGTACAGCTTCCTTCACTAAAACAGCGTTCTTCGCACAATCTGACGTTAAATCTATAAAAAAATATATATTAACTGAAAAAACAATCAAATGGAGTTTTTCTAATGGGTATTTTTAAGAAAATAAACTTCGGTTTAAGAAAAACAAGAAACAATGTTTCAGGTGCTATTGATAATGTTCTTGACAGCTATACATCAATTGACCAAGAGCTTTTCGATGAGCTTGAAGAAGCACTTGTTATGGGTGATGTTGGTGTTACCACCGCTTCAGAAATTACTTTGCGCCTTAACGATGTTGTTCGCAAAAAAGGCATAAAAGATCCTTCTGATGTTAAGGCAGAAATCAAGGATATCGTTGCTGAAATGCTTGAGGGTGGCGAGGATATGGGTCTTATTACCATTCCTTCAGTAATCCTTGTTATTGGTGTTAACGGTGTTGGTAAAACCACTACTATCGGTAAGCTTGCTGCAAGATATAAGGCGGAGGGCAAGAGTGTTATTCTTGCTGCCGCGGATACCTTCCGCGCTGCTGCTATTGACCAGCTTGATGTCTGGGCGGAGCGTGCAGGTGTTGATATCGTTAAGCATAAAGAGGGTGCAGACCCTGCGGCAGTAATTTTTGATACTATTTCTGCTGCTAAGGCAAGAGGTACTGAAATTATTATCTGCGATACTGCAGGCCGACTTCATAATAAGAAAAATCTTATGGAAGAATTAGGTAAGATTTACCGTGTTATTGACCGCGAACTTCCTTATTCTGACCGTGAGGTGCTTCTTGTTCTTGATGCAACAACAGGTCAGAATGCAGTTAATCAAGCTCGTGAATTTGCAAAAATTGCAGAAATTACGGGTATTATTCTTACAAAGCTTGATGGTACTGCTCGTGGCGGTGTTGTTCTTTCAATCAAAAATGACCTTAAGGTACCTGTTAAATTCATTGGTGTTGGCGAGGGTATTGACGATTTACAGCCCTTTAATCCCCATGCTTTTGCAGACGGACTTTTCAATGACCTTCCCGAAGATTTTGAAGAGGATGAAATTGACCTTTCAAAAATCCGCGAGGAATATGTTCCTGCAGAGGAAACTGACGATAGAGAAGAACTTGCAAAGGCAGTCGGAGAAATCTTCAGCGCTATGGCAGAAATTAATGCTGGAGAAAATGCCGAAGCAGAAGAGGAAATGATTGAGGAAGCAGTAGAAGAAAATGTTGAAGAGCAAATTTCTCAGACAGTAGAAGCTGTTGAGGAAGATAATGAAGCAGTTGAAGCTGAATTAGTTGGTGTCATTGAAGAAAATGATGGCCCAACAGCAGTTTTCGTTGCAGAAGAACCAGAAGAAAAAGAAGCAGCAAAAGAAGAAGTAAAAGAAGAAGCAAAAGAAGAGCCTAAAAAGAAAAAAGGCTTCTTCGGGAGGTTATTCGGTTAATGGAAAACAACGTTTTTTTAATTGCTACTCATAATATGAAAAAGAGAGACGAGCTTTATCGCATTCTCTCTCCTTTAGGTATTGAGGTTAAAACTGCCGAGCAGGCAGGGGTAGAAATTACCGATGTTGACGAAACAGGAGAAACCTTCTACGAAAATGCTTTTCTTAAGGCAAACAGTGGTTGCCTTGAAAGTGGTATGCCCTGCGTTGCAGACGACTCAGGTCTTGCAGTTGATTATATCGTAGGCGCTCCCGGTGTTTATTCTGCTCGCTTTGCAGGTGAGCATGGTAACGATGCCAAGAATAATCAGAAGCTTCTCAAAATCCTTGATGGTGTTCCCTATGAAGAAAGAACCGCAAAATTCGTTTCTGTTGTTTGTTGCGTTTTCCCTAATGGTGATGTTATTTCTGCAAGAGGGGAATGCAAGGGTTATATAGGTTTTGAGCCTAAAGGCAACGGCGGTTTTGGTTACGACCCAATATTTATGGTTGGTGACAAAAGCTTTGCAGAGCTTTCCGGTGAAGAAAAGGATGCTTTGAGCCATAGAGGCAATGCTCTGCGCCAAATTGCAGAAAAATTAAAAGATTATATGTCTTTGTAAAATGTTATAACTGTGCCGAGTTGGGTTGTATCAATTTCAATTTTGATATTCTCAACTTCGGCACTTATTGTTTCTTTTTTGACAGTTCTGATGCTTTTCTCAAAATCAACTTGATTAAGTATCTCTCTGCTTGTATTTTCATTTTGACAAAAGCTTTTTACACAATCATAAATGAAATTATAACAATCAGGGTTTTCTTCTAAAATTGCATTGTCGAAAACCAGGTGCATTTGAATGAGTCTGTTCTTTTGGTCATACCTGAATTTTAGCATAAGCTCTTTTTCGGAAAATCTGAAAAATTTGGTTAAACTATTGTCGACTCTGTCAATAATATAACCGTCTGAGGTCATATTATAATTCTCATTAAGCTTGTTCATACGCTGTGAAAATGCTTCAAGGCTTTCACCGGAATAAGAAAAGGCACAACTCGAAAGAGTGAAAAGCGATAGTAGCACACACAAATTTTTTAATAGCTTTATTCTCAAAATTTGTCACCTCAATGTTAACAGAAATTTAACAAATAATACAGCGGATGTTGTATAATTCAAAGTGGAGATAAAGTATAATTGTTATAAATATATATGTTTTTAATACAGATTAATTCAGAGTGATGATTATGAAAAATGTATTTAAGAGGATTTTTTGTTTAATAATTTGTATACTTGTGGCATTTTCTTCTTTAAGTGCAGTTGCCGCAGCAGAGTATACAGCTGATTACCCCCAAGGTGTTACCGCCGAGGAGGCGCTTACTGCTGTTGAGGGAACAGATAAGCTTTTAAATAATATTGTTCCCGCTCTTACTGGTACGACGCTTTCAGAGAGTATTAAACCTATGATATACACTGATCAGAATTTGTCAGTTATGGTAGTCTCTCTTTATCAATCGCTTTCTCAGAATATGAATCCTGCTGAAGAAAATGAAGGTGATGCTTCTGCTTCTGTGGAAGGCTTGCCGGAGAGCTTTGTTTCGTTGTATGAAGGTGTATTATCAAATCTGAATGCAACAGATATAATCGGTATTGATTTTTCTGTTTCTGCAGTTGCGGAGGGATTGGACGCTTATCCGGAAGTACAAAAAGCTCTTCTTGAAGCAGGCTCCTGGGAAAATGTTGATGCTGATGCTTTGAAATGGGGAATTAAAGACAAAGATGGTTTTGTAAATGCGTTTGCAAAAGCATTGATGCCTATGAATGAAATTCTTTATATGCTTCTTTGCTCGGGTACGTATACCGTTTCAAGCTTTATTAAATTTGATGGTGCAGACGGATACACAACTTCGGTTGTGCCTATACTTAAGGCATTAAAATGCGCTGATATAATGAGCCAAAGTGAATTCACAGAAAAAGCCACAGAAAACAGAGAAAATATTATAAAAAATATTCTTTACCCTGTTTTTAATGTGCTGGAGGGAATTTTCAAGGCTCCGTCAAAGGGCTTGACAGATGTTTTACCCTCCTTAGCTGCATTTTTGGAAAGCGACGGGCTGAATAACTGTATGAATGCTTTGTTTGAACCCGTGTTGTCAAACAATTTTGTTAAATTGGCAGTTGCATTAAATATAATTGATTTAAGCTCCTTTGAATTCAATACAACACAAATGCTTACAGGAAGCCTTTCTGATATGGGTGAGCAGAGTGGATTTGAGCTTGCAGAGATAGATTTGAAGAAGCTTGCAAATTGCGGTTATTACAAGGATGAAGAATTTATTTCTGATAATGCAGCAGCATATGTGGAAATAATGCGCTGGCTTATAGACACATTAAAGCTTAATGAAAAAAATCTTCCTGAGCTTATGAAGAATATGGGTGCTGACGGTAATATGATTTCAGCAGAAATGTTGAATGACATGCTTGGAAATGATACAGATGTTTTAGTGGGCACTATCGTGCACTTGTTTATCCCAAGTCAATTAACACCGGCTCAGGCTATGGTTTACCCCGCAATAACGCAAACAATTGTGCAATTCACACCGAATCTTACCCGCGATAATTACGACAAAGTACTCAACGAAATTGATGATTTGTTGGATGATTTTATTAAAGAGGGCGGCAGCTTTTACAGTATGGAAGAAATGCTGTCATCAAGCATTTATACAAATGCTAATATAAATTCCCTTCTTGCAGGTGTTTATGGTGCTCTCGAAAAAGAAGGTGTTGTTGAAGCACTTTCAATTTTAGGTGTTGATGCAACTCCCAAAGGTGTTGCTGAGCACATAAAAGACGATTATCCGTTAGCATATGACAGGCTTAATAAAGCAACCTCATGGTCAAAAGTGTCGCTTGGTAATGAGGTTTGGGGCTTTTACAACGGCTCGCGAAGGGGCTTCCAAAAAGCTTTGGTATCCGTTCTTCGACCCTTATATCCTGTTTTGAAACTGCTTCTTGCAGAGGGAGACATTGTATTGATGGATAGTATCACAGTAAAGGGTGGCGACGGTTATAACACAGGAATAATTCCCATACTCGAAGCTTTAGGCTGTGATGAAAAGTCAATAAAATCTTATGACGAATACAAAAAAGACAAAAGTCAGGACGCACTTCTGACTAATATTGTTGAACCAGTCTTCGATTTACTTGATAAGGTTTTTGATAATCCTGTTGAAACGCTTACAGGAATTTTACCCAATATAGTATACTTTGTGAATAGCGGTTCTTTGGAAATCTGTATCTCTAATTTGCTTATTCCTGTTACATCTCTTACAGAAAAATTATCTCCTGTAATATCTATGGATATGGGAACATCAGGATTGACTGAGAAAATAAATATTAATGAACTTCTCGGCGGAATGCTTGGTGATTCGGGAATTGAAATTGCAGAGTTTGATATTAATTCCCTTGCAGGTATAGGTACAAAAACAGAAAAAACAAGCAAAAGCATTGTTAACGGAGACGCTGTGAAATACTCATACATTGAGGCTGATAGAACCGGAGTTTTAATGAGCCTTTTAAGGGTTCTTGCAAAAACACTTAAGCTTCCGGGCAATGAGAATCTTCTTGTTGGTGCAATGGGAAGCGGTAATGATACCTTCTCAACTTATTCTTCATCTATAGGTGACCAATTTGCTCAGATGACTGAGGATGAGCTTATTGAATGGCTTTATAATCTTCTCTTCAAGGAAAGAGCTCAGATTGAAATAGTCGTTGATGAGGAATATTCTCCCACAATTATTTATAAGGAACCGCAAAAAGATTATACGCTACTTTATGTTGCACTTGGTTTTGGTTGTGTGGCGGCAGTAATCGGATTGATCCTTTTCTGCAACCGAAAACATTTGTATTATTGAGGTAATAGATATGTTAGTTTTAAAAAATATTGTCAAGGACTATGTAACCGGTGATACAACGGTAAGAGCTCTTAAGGGAATTGATATTAATTTCCGTGAGAGTGAATTTGTTGCTGTGCTTGGTCCATCCGGTTGCGGAAAAACAACTCTTCTGCGTATTATTTCAGGACTAGAAAAGCCCGATAACGGTACAGTAAAAAAAGCCGAAGAGACAAAAATTGCGTATGTCTTTCAGGAAGATCGGCTTTTTCCGACGATATCGGCACTGGAAAATATCATATGTTGCTGCGATGATTCCGTAAAAGCCTCAAAACTTCTGGAAAAAGTTAATCTCGGAGAATTTTGTGACTATCTTCCGGTGGAATTATCCGGCGGTATGAAACAGAGAGTATCCCTTGCAAGAGCCCTGTCAGTCGATGCCGATATAATCCTGTTAGACGAAGCATTTAAAAG
>JAZUOL010000056.1:0-10672 GCA_045604605.1 Acutalibacteraceae bacterium
CATCAGAGCTGGACTCACGAATGGGATGATTTCGCTCCTTGGAGAGAAAAATATGAGCATCCTTTATGGGTAGCTTATGAAAAAGGTGGAATTAAAGCAGGACACCGCGGTATGGATTATCTTGTTCTTTCTGCATTTGTTGACGCAGTTTATGAAGGAGAGAAGCCTCCTATTGATGTTTACGATACAGCTGCATGGATGGCAATTACCTGCCTTTCAGAGCAGTCAGTTGCAATGGGTGGCGCTCCTGTTCCTGTTCCGGATTTCACAAACGGCAGATGGATTGACAGAGAAGATTTCCGCAGAGGTATTTATTGCCTTGAGGAAGTTTGCGAAGAATGCTTTGAGAAAGTTGAGGAATGATTATGAAATATTATATTGGTGTTGATGGTGGTGGAACAAAAACCGCATTTGCCCTTTTTGATGAAAACAAAAATGTTGTTGCTCAGAACGAAACTGAAGGCTCAAACCATGAAAACCTTGAAGGTGCAATTCCTCAGGCTGCAGGCATTATTGCAGATGGCATCAAGGGTCTTATTGCTAAAGCAAACCTTGAACTTTCCGATATCAGCGGTATTTTAATGGGTCTTGCAGGTATTGACCATTCTTATCAGCACGACGAAATGCAGGTTGAACTTGGTAAGCTTGGCATTACAGGTGCAAGAATCTACAATGACGGTTTCATCGTTATTAAAGCAGGCGTTGGCGCAGGCGCAGGTATCGGTTATAACTGTGGTACAGGTACTTGCTGCAACTGCCTTGATAATGATGGCAATATGCTTCAGATTGGCGGTTTTGATGTGCTTTCAGGTGACAAAGGTAATGGTCACTGGGTTGGCTCTCAGGCTTTCAGAATTATGTATGATGAAATTTGCCTTGGTAAAGTAAAATCACAGATTACTGTTTTAATGGGCGAAAAAGCAGGTATTAAAGATAGAGCAACACTTCTTGATGCTATTGCAGTTCTTGAAGATGAAGAAAAAGGCGAGGATTTCCTCAGAATGCTTATTGTTTCATTCTTTGAAGCAGCAAATAATGATGATGAAGAAGCACTTAAGGTTATTGAAGAAATGGCTCAGAGAGGCGCAGATTTCATTTGTGGTCATGTTAACAAAATGAATTTCGGTGATGAAATCAATGTTGTTCTCTCAGGTTCAATTCACACAAAGCTTCCCTCACAGAAATACACAGACAGAATGGCAGAGCTTGTTGCCGAAAAAACAGGCAGAAAGTTCAATTTCATTAAGCTTAACTGCGCACCCGTTACAGGTTGCATTAACTGGCTTCTTGAAGACTGATACAACATTTAAAATTTTTCCGAAAGGACTTGAAATAAATGAAAGAAATTAATTTAACTGTCATTGGTTCAGGTAGCACATATTGCCCCGAGCTTATCTATGGTTTTATTGAAGCAAAGGACTCTCTTAAACTTAAAAGAGTTGCTTTTATGGATATTGATGAAAGAAAGCGTACTATCGTTGGCGGTCTTTGTGTTCGTATGCTTAAGAGCGCAGGTATTGATTGCGAAGTTGTTATGACAGATGACCTTGACCTTGCTTTACAGGGCGCAGATTTCGTTGTTACTCAGATTCGTGTTGGTAAGCTTCCTTGTCGCCACATTGATGAATCAATTCCTCTCAAGCATGACCTTATCGGTCAGGAAACAACAGGTATCGGTGGTTTCTTCAAGGCTCTCCGAACAATTCCCGTTATGAAGAATATTGCAGAGAGAATTGAAGCAATTTGCCCTGATGCATGGCTTATTAACTTCACAAATCCTTCAGGTATTATTTCTGAATTCCTTCTTAACCACACAAATGTTAAAACAATGGGTCTTTGCAACGTTCCTATTGCTATGATTGATGACGTTAAGGCTGCAGTTGGCGATGATGCAAAAATTACATACCTCGGACTTAACCATCTTAGCTGGATTACATCTGTTCTCGTAAACGGCGAAGAAAAAATAGATGCAATTTTCGATGATGATTTTGCTCCCACAGTTATGAAAAATATTCATGACGATGGCTTCGATATGGAATGCCTTAACGCTTGCAAGGGCTTCCCATCATCATATCTTCAGTATTATTACTCTCGTGCAGCAAAGCTTGCTCACTTAAAGCAGGGTTCAAAGAGCAGAGCACAGGTTTGTATGGAAATCGAAGAACAGCTCCTTGAGCTTTACAGCGATAATGAGCTTGTTATTAAACCAGCTCTTCTTGAACAGCGTGGTGGCTATAAATATTCTCTTGCAGCAGTTTCTCTTATTGATTCAATTGCAAATGATAAAAACGATGTTCACGTTGTTAACATCAAAAACAACGGCACTCTTAAATTTATGGATGATGACGATATTGTTGAAATTGCGGCAGTTATCGGTGCAGACGGAGCTAAACCCGTTGAGATTGGCGAGTTCAATAACCGTCATATTATCAGCCTTATGAGAACAGTTAAGTCTTATGAGAAATACACTGTTGAAGCAGCTATGAAGGGCTCTGACGAGGATGCTCTCAATGCTCTTATGCTCCATCCTCTTTGCGGTGATTTTGCTCAGGCGAAATCCTGCTTTGAAGAAATGAAAGAGGCACACAAGGCATATTTACCTCAATTCTTCAAAGACTAAGGTGAATTAGTATGGCTAAAAACAAAAAAACACCCAAGCAGGAAATTATTCCTGAGGGTATGAACAGAAAAGATTATGCAGATGCGGCTTTCAGAAAGAAAGTTACAATTATAAATCTCTGTATTCTTGGCGTTTTCATTGTTGGTGTTGTTGCTGTTATAATTGCAGGTTGGTACAATACAAAGCTTGAGGATGAGCGTTTTGAGCAGATAGAACAAGCTTTCTTTGAAGAAAGAGATTCCGTTAAGGCCGCCCTTGAAAAAATAGAAAAAGATGGCGGTTCTCATGAAGATAAAAGCAAGGTGAAAATCGAGGTAACAGATGACACCTTCTATTATTGGATTACAACACTTGATGAAACTTATCAGGCAGAACAAGATGATGAAAATTACGCTGCTTTTGGTGGCGCAGAAATTCGTCTTCAGGGCATGTTTATAAAAAGAGAGTTTGCAGGTGGTGCAATTCAATATTGGGTTTACAGGCAGCATTCTCACGATGGTCATGAGCATAGCCACGACCATGAGCACGAAGAAGGTGAATTGCCCGCAGATATGATTCCCATTGAGGTTATCTTTGATGAGGATGTTGAAATCCCTGAGGATGGCACATGGGTTGATGTAAAGGGTATTGTAGGACCTGACTCCACTAAAAACCTTTCCGGTATCAGATATGCAACAATGTCAATTATGGACGAACCCGGAAATGAATATGTAGAATAAAAAAGTTCCCCTTGAGTTTGAAACTCAAGGGGTTTTCTCTGTCTTTATTAGCAGAAAGGATTTTCAGTTTTATAGGGGAGGGATTTGGGCTGGTTGTAGCCGATGTTTTCAACACCAAGATATTTGAACACTTCAAAGAGTGCTTTGCCGTGGTGACCGAAAGCAACTGCGCCATGGTGGGGGAAGTTACCCTCAATAAGAACGTGACGATAGAATCTGCCCATTTCGGGAATTGCAAATACACCGATACCACCAAATGAACGGGTTGCAACGGGAAGAACCTCACCCTGAGCTACATAAGCACGGAGTTCGCTATCTGCAGTTGACTGCAAACGGAAGAATGTAATGTCACCGGGTGCAATATCGCCCTCAAGTGTGCCATTGGTGTATTCCTTGGGAAGAGCTCTTGCCATAATCTTCTGATATTTCATTTCACAGAAGCTGAGCTTGCAGGAAGGCGTATTACCACAATGGAAGCCCATAAATGTATCTGTGAAGCTGTAAGGTGTTTTACCTGCGATTTCAGCATCATACATATCGCGGGGAACAGAGTTATTAATGTCAAGAAGAGTAACTGCATCGTTACTTACACAAGCACCGATATACTCGGAAAGAACGCCGTAAATATCAACCTCGCAGGAAACGGGGATGCCGCGGGATGCAAGACGGCTGTTTACGTAACAAGGAACAAATTTGAATTCGGTCTGGAATGCAGGCCAGCATTTGCCTGCAATTGCAACATATTCTCTTGAACCCTTATGAGCCTCAACCCAGTCAAGAAGAGTAAGCTCGTATTGAGCAAGCTTTTCAAGGATTTCAGGCTTTTTATTACCTGCGCCAAGCTCGTTTTCCATATCCTTAACAACTGCGGGGATTCTCTCATCGCCTGCGTGGGCGTTAAAGGAAGCGAAAAGGTCAAGTTCGCTGTTTTCTTCAATTTCAACACCTAAATCGTGGAGGCATTTAATGGGAGCATTACAAGCTAGGAAATCCTGAGGACGAGGACCGAAGGAAATGATTTTAAGATTTTTGAGAGCGAGAATTGCTCTTGCTACGGGAATAAAATCGGCAATCATTTTTGCACAGTCTACCGCATCGCCAACGGGATATTCGGGTATGTAAGCCTTGATGTTTCTTAATTTAAGGTTATAGCTTAAGTTAAGTACACCACAGTAAGCGTCACCTCTGCCGTCGAGAAGATCATTCTGGCTTTCTTCTGCAGCTGCACAATACATAACAGGACCACCGAAATGTCTTGCAAGAAGAGTTTCTGCAGATTCAGGACCGAAGTTACCAAGGTAGATAACAAGAGCGTTACAACCTGCATTTTTTACATCTTCGCAAGCCTTGAGCATATCTTTTTCATTTTCAATGCAAACGGGGCATTCATAGATTTCACCGTATTTTGTATATTCTTTCACAATAGCAGAGCGTCTGCCCTCGGAAAGAGTCATAGGGAAACAGTCACGGGAAACTGCTACAATACCTAATTTTACCTGAGGCATATTTATCATGATAATTACCTTCCTTATAAAATATTGTATTTATTTTACGATATTTTTCCTTTGTATGTCAATATAAAAAGGAATTAAAACTTAATAAACCTTAATCCATTCAATATCGGGAACATCTCTTGAAGAGGTGATGTGGATTTTGATTTCATCAGTTTCGCAGGTGTCAATTTTAACAATTTTTCTGCTACCGATAGTGGTGCTTTTCCCTGCTTCTTCCCAAAGCTTATCTTTGTTTTTGTAGAAGATAACAAAGCTTTCAACCCTTTGACCCTCGCTTATTCTTTCCGCAATTTCAATATACTTGATTTTTACTTTTTTATTTAAATTTAAGGTGTATTCGGGTTGAGTTTCTCCGAAGCCCTCAAGGGTCTGGAATTCAATTCCCTCTGCAAGATTTTGTTTGAATTCTTTTCTTATCAGTTCACCCAATTCGTGAAGTCTTTCTAAGTCCCTCGGGTCAAATTTGCCGTTGGGCATGGGGGGAATGTTAAGGTTAAAGGTAGAGTTATTACCAACTGTGTTAATGTATGTTGTGAAAAGTCTTTCCAAGGAATGAGGTTCTTCATCTTTATGGTAGAACCAACCGGGTCTTATGGACATATCAGTTTCTGCAGGAGCAAAAACAAGACCTTTTGAATACATAATATTCTGAATAGAACCGATTGTAATATCTGTGTTATATAAAAACTCAAGACTACCATCTACCAAAGAACCTTCAGTTTGCGGTTTATTCATTGGGCAAAGCTCCACGGGTACAACTGCCCATTGTGCAAAGGGTGCTTTACCTGCTTCATTACCGCACCAACGGATTGTTCCGCCATCGTGAAAGATATTTGCATGAGGCTGATGTTTTTTTACAAGGTCAACATACCCCTCAAAATCATAAACCTGTTTCTTGCCGTTGGGACCCTCACCGCAGGCACCATCAAACCAGACATAAAAAATCTCGCCATAGTTTGTTAAAAGCTCAGTAAGTTGGTTTTTATAATATGTATTATATTCGTCTGTACCATAATATTTAGAGTTTCTATCCCAAGGGGAAAGGTAGAAGCCGAATTTAATATCGTGTCTTTTACAAGCCTCTGCACATTCTTTTACAATATCGCCCTTTCCGTTTTTATAAGGGCTGTTTTTCATTGAGTGCTCAGTATATTTTGTTTGCCAGAGGCAGAAACCATCGTGGTGCTTTGCAGTAAGTACCATTCCTTTCATCCCTGCATCCTTAACAGCTTTCGCCCATTGGTCACAATCAAGCTCTGTGGGGTTAAATATTGCAGGATCTTCTGTTCCGTCACCCCATTCAAGATTTGTGTAGGTATTGGGGCTGAAATGCACAAAAGCATAAAAGGGCGTTTCTCTTAAATGCCTTAGTTGATTTTCACTTGGTACTACATGAGCTGCATTTTTTAAAAATTCTCTAAATACCATTTTTGTTTTCCTCAGCTATTTTATTTTTACTGAAAGCCAGCCACACAATTATGATACAGGCAGAGAGAATTGCCATAGTGTGTTGGAAGCCGGAATTTCTAAAAAGATGGGTGCAATCGGGTGTACCGATAAGAAGATAAACAATATTTATGTATGTAACAAAGAAGAGTAAGAGATAAGCATAATATTTTTCAATATGGGTTTTTGAGGCGTTGAAGCCATAGAATTTTACAAGAACAGCAACAAAACCAATTGCATATAAAACTGCAATAATTATGGCAATAATCATAAAATCCGAGTCCTCATATCTTACAAGAACCGGCCTTACGATATTCACACCAATCATAAAAAGTGTGCCTAAAATAAAGGTGAGAATTGCTTTGGGTTTCTCTTTGATATTTGAGAAAGCAAGCTCAGGAACATCGCTTTGTGGCTTGAGTTTTATAATGAAAGCTGTGATAATTCCACCTGCTATAAAGCCGGTGAAATATTCCCAGCAACCCCATGAATAGAAAAATTCAGGAAGGTAGCTTTCGTGAAGCTCGTGATAACCACCATTTCCGAAATAGAAGAAAAGGTCAGAAAGGGTAATACCGATTGCAAAGGCAGAGCAAACAACCAAACCTGTTTTTGCAGAAATTTTATCTTTAATAATAAAGCGTACTGTTATAAGAGAAGCGATTGCTTTAATTGTTGCAGTAATAACATCGCAGGACTGGAAATAATTTCTGCCGCCATCGATTTTCTTTGCCCAGGAAATATCCTTGAAATGCTCCATATAAAGTTCATAAGCGGAGCCATCAATATTCTGGATTTCTAATCCTTTTTCGAAAAGCTCGGCAGCCTCAGGCTGAACTGCGTTAAGAATAAATGGTGAAATAACTGCACTTGCAATTAAATCGGTTATGTAGAAAACTGCAATGAGAATAACAAAGTCCTTGAGTTTCCATTGCTTTTCGCTGAAACCACGACCAAGCATTATGCCAAAAAGGGATGCAAGACCAAAGCCAAGGCAAAGCATTAAAAATACCGCAGAACCAACTGAGGTATAAACATCACTACCGCCCATTGACCAATCCTCTGCATCATAAATAATTCCTGTTATCTGGCTTAAAAGAGTGCCCCAACCGGGTGTTGTCAGCATAAATGAGAGCGCTGTAAGGGAGAGCCAACCAATATCGAGCTTCTGACGGCTACCCTTTATAACAACAAGAAACATTGTAAAAATAAAACCAGCATTTAAAAGTCCCCAGGATGAGCCCCAACCGTGCTCACCGCGGACTCTCCATAAAAGACCCATTAAAAGTGCGCCCAATAAAATATGTAAGGCATTTTTCAATACTTTGTTCTCTTTTTTCATTTTATCACCCTTTTTCACAGAGGTTAATATATTCAAATTATACTTTAAATAATGTGTAAATGCAACTTTAAATAATGTTTAACAAAATATGAATTTATTGAAAAGTTTGAAAATTTATGATATTCTTAAACTGTAATGAAGGGTGGGGTTGTTTTATGGCAAAGGAAAAAGCTAAAAAAGCGAAAAAGATTTTGCTTGGATTTTTAATAGTGGTGGTGGCTATTGCAACTGTGACTGCTGTTGTTAATACCATATTAACTCATAATCTTTTAAAAGTAGGAAGCTCATATAATAAGGTTGAAATTGAAAATCAGCTTGTTCCCGAAAAGGACGAGAATGGGTATTGGTATTTTACTACCGATGATGATTTTAAGGTAATGCACCTTACAGATATTCATATCGGTAGCGGGTGGATGTGCCACGGTAGAGATAAAAAGACACTTAATGCCGTTGCAACTATGATTACAAAAGAAAAGCCTGATTTAGTTATTGCAACAGGTGACATAGCTTATCCTGTACCTTTCCAGGCAGGCACTTTCAATAACTACACCAGCGCAAAGGTTTTTGCAAATCTTATGGAAAGTCTTGGTGTTTATTGGACTGTAACCTTCGGTAATCATGATGCTGAGCCTTATTCTTATTTTGACAGAAAAGCAGTTGCAGGCTTTTATACAGAAGATGATTATAAATATTGTTTGTATCAGCCTGGTCCCGAAGATGTTGACGGAGAGGGCAACCATGTAATTGAGGTGAAAAACTCAAAGGGCGTTATTACTCAGGGTTTGATTATGATTGATTCTCTTTCTTATGTTGATGACCGTATGATTACAAGCTGGAAAGGAACTTATGACAACATTCACGATAACCAGGTTGAATGGTACGAATCTGAAATCAAGCGTATGAATGCTGAAAATAAAAAAATCGACAAAAATGCTGAAACTGTAAAAACACAGGCATTCTTCCATATTCCGTTGGTTGAATTAGTGGATGCTTGGAACGAATTCGTTGAAAATGATTTTAAAGACACCGAAGATTTTAAATACATTGATGGTATAATCGGTGAGGGTGGCAGAAGAGTTTACTGCGGTTTTGGTGAAGATAAACTTTTTGAAAAAATGCTTGAACTGAAGTCAACTAAAGCTATGCACACAGGTCATGACCATTATAATAGCCTGACTGCTGAATACAAGGGTATCACATTCAGCTGTGGCTACAGTATAGATTACATTGCATACATAGGCATTGCAAAAGAAGGCTCTCAAAGAGGTTGCAATATGATTACCTGCAAGCCTGATTCCACATTCACAATTGATAAATATAACTATTATTCCGACAGATATGATTTGGAAGGTTTTAGTCGCGAAGATGTTACAATGCAATTTGCGGATGTAGAATATCAGGTTGAGGAATGATATAATTAAAATGTATAAAAGGAGGAATATTAATGAAAAAAATTAAAAGCATTATATGGGGAGTTGTTCTTGTTGCAGTTGGTGTTATAGTTGCTCTTAATGCTCTTGAAATTACCGATATTGATATTTTCTTTGAGGGTTGGTGGACTCTTTTCATAATCATTCCTTGCTTTATAGGAATATTTACCTCAAGAGAAAAATTCGGCAATCTTTTAGGTGTGGCAGTTGGTGTTTTTCTTCTCCTTTGTTGTCAGGATATCCTGGATTTTTCAATGCTTTGGAAATTGGGACTTCCCGTAATTATTGTTGCAGTTGGTCTTAAAATGATCTTCGGCGGGCTTTTCCGCAATAAAAGCGAAAAGGTTATTGAAAATATTAAAATCAATGGTGGAGATACAAAAAAATTCGGAGCAGCTTTTTCGGGTGCTACCGCTAATTTCTCAGGAGAGATGTTTTACGGAACAGAACTTAATGCAATCTTTGGCGGTGTTGACTGCGATTTAAGAGGTGCTTTTATTGAGCAGGACTGCGTAATTAAAGCCAATGCAATTTTTGGTGGAATTGAAATCTTGGTTCCCGAGGGTGTTAATGTAAAGGTTCATTCAACATCTATTTTCGGTGGTGTGGACAATAAAGAACATAAAAATTCACCCGAAAATCCCCATACAATATTTGTTTATGCAAATTGCCTTTTTGGCGGAATTGATATTAAATGATTTGATATATAAAAAAGTTGCAGTAATAAAACTACTGCAACTTTTCCTTTTTTATTCTCTTTTCATAAACGAAGAAGCATATTAAGAAAGCTATAAAGGTTATTCCCCATGAAATCGGGTAAGAAATATATAGATTCCAAAGCTCAGGTCTTAAGGGGAAACCGGTGTAAAGCCATAAAATTCGCAGACCACAAGTGCCTAAAAGAGTAATTATCATTGGTTCAAGGGATTTTCCCATACCTCTGATCAAACAACCGGAAACATCCATTAGGCTACATAAGAAATATGTTGCCATCATTATATAAAGACGCTGTTTTCCTATTTCAATAACATCTGCTTCTGTTGTGAAAATGCCGATTATATGCTCAGGGAAAACTAATCCGATAGCTCCAAGGGAAATGCTTAATAAAAATGTAATACCCATACATATAAGATAAATCTTTCGTAGGTTTTCATATTTTTTTGCACCCATATTCTGTGAAGCGAAGGTCATTGCAGCTTGCGATACTGCGTTGGTGCAAGTATAAATTATTGCATCGGCATTTTGAGCGGCTGTATTTCCCGCCATTGCAACAGAGCCGAATGTGTTGATGGTTGACTGTATGAGCACATTAGAGAAGGAGAACAGACTGCTTTGAAAACCTGCAGGAAGACCGATTTTGATGATGTCTTTTAGTTCTTCTTTATAGATTCTTATTTTTTTGAAATTGAGTCTGCAAGCATTTTCAATATTTGCAAGGCGAATAACAATAAATATTGCAGAAATGTATTGAGCAACTATTGTAGCAATTGCAACACCAGCCACATCGAAATGAAAGCCCACAACAAGAACTACGTTTAAAACAACATTAATTATTCCTGTAAAGCCAAGAATGAAAAGCGGTCGCTTTGTGTCACCTGTGG
>JAZUOL010000057.1:0-6302 GCA_045604605.1 Acutalibacteraceae bacterium
ATCCTGATCGGGAAGCTTTGAACGGAATTGATGGACAACTTTAGGCATACCGAAAGCATAAACCATAAAATCAAGATCGTGAATATGCAAATCAAAAGGAACAAGACCGCTTCGCTTTTCGTCCATCATCCAACCGTCCCAGCTCCATCTTGGGTAGCAACCGAGTCTTGTCATAGTACCTGAAAGAAGCTTGCCATATTTCTTTGTTTCATAAATTTCTTTTATAAGCTCATATTCCGGCCAGAAGCGGAGAACCTGAGCAACCATAAATTTTACATTGTTTTTTTCTGCGGTTTTATAAACTCTGTCAATATCCTCTTCTTTTAATGAAATGGGCTTTTCGGTAATAACATTAATACCTTTTTCCATAGCCTTAACTGCAAAATCTGCGTGAAGATATGTAGGAAGACAAATATCTATAATATCAAATTCTTCGTTTGCAAGCATTTCGTCATAATCTGTATAACGATGCTTGTCCTCGAACTTTTCCATTCTTTCAGGACGGATATCACACATTGCAATAAGCTGTGCATCCTCCATCTTTTCCCAAGCATCAATATGTGAATGACTTATTCCACCAACACCAACAAGACCAACTTTTAACATAATAAAACCTCCAAGGACATAAATATAAACCTATTTTATCATATTGGAAAGAAAAAACAAGAATATATTAATATATTAGTATGGATTTTCTTTCATTTTTGAATTTTTCTAATTCTGTTTCTTGAGTTTTTATATATTGATGAGGATTAAACTCATCAATATATATTTCTTTTGTTCCTGCCAGATTTCCCAAATGCTCTGAAAATTCAACTTTGTCAGGGTAAAGTGTTTTTATTGCTTTTATTAACTGTAACCCGGTTTCAAACATATTCATATGGTTTTTATCCTTGATTTCTATTTGTATTCCGTTACAAAGCTCGTTTTTATAGTCGCTGAAAGTGGGGGTAAAAGTGCAGGGAAGAAATTCAAGTCCCTTAAAAGCAGATTTTTCTTCATTAGGTAAAGAATGTAAGTAATCAATAACTTTTTTAGGCTCTAGCCAAGGTGCACCGAACATCTCAAATGGCTTTTCGGTCCCGCGACCTTCAGAAATATTTGTTCCCTCAAAAAGACAAGTGCCTGCATACAAAAAAAGAGCATCAAGGTTTCTCATATTTGGTGAGGGTGGAATAAATGTTAAATCTGTATCTTCAAATAAAAACTCTCTCTGTAATCCTTCGCAAGCAATAACTTTTATATCTGTGCCTATATTTAAATGTTTATTGTACCATAATGCAACTTCGCCAATGGTTAAACCTGTAATTGTTGGTTGACCTGCAACTCTTCCAACCTCTGATACGCAATCGCTTTCTGATAAATTACCCTCAACTCTTAAACAACCCAGAGGGTTGATTCTGTCAAGAACTATCATTTCAGTATTGGTTTTCTTAGAAATGTATAAAGCATCTAAAAGGGTATATTGATATGTATAATACCGCGTTCCGATATCTTGAAAGTCAAATATAACCGCATCCAAAGCTTTAAAAACCTCTTCTGCTTTTCTTAAAGAATTTTCGCCGCCGAAAAGGTCATACACGGGAACACCGGTTTCTTTGTCTATAAAAACATCCGCATCATAACCGCCTGCTTGTTTTTCGGTATTAAAGCCGTGCTCACCACCGAACAAGGCGCAAAGGTTATAAAGCTCGTTCACCCTTGAGGCTGTTGTTTCAGAAGCTCTTGTTAAAGCATGGGAGTTTGTAACAAGACCCAGTCGTTTTTCCGAAAGTAAATTCTTTACTTTCAATGTGTGTAACAAATCACAGCCATTAAAAATTTTGTGTTTCAAAAAATCACCTTTTAGATAAGTTAAACTAATTTTAGCATTCAGTATAAGGAAAATCAAGGCGTTTTTCGTCAAAATATATAAAATTTGTTGTTAGCAAACGAAAATACTTTACAAAGTATATAATTTAATGTAAAATATACTTAACCACATACTTGGTTGAATATTAATTTTATAAAGGGAGGCTTATTTATGGTAGATGCTAACAAATTGCCGTTATTGCTGTTAGATAACAGTAGTATGATGTCTGTACTTAACGAGGGTCAATTCAAATGCTACAATATTTCATTCGAAGAGGCTAAACACATTCTTGAAATTTTTGATGAGAACGAATATATCAAATGCTTCACAAATGCGGATATTGAATCAGTAATGTTCGAGCAGTTGGGTATTCAGAAACGTAATTTTGAATATAAGAGCATTCGTAATATGCGTCCCGGTCAGAATGCAATAGTTTTTAAGCTTTATCGCACTCCATCTGAAACGAATCCCGTTATTCAGGCAGATGATGGGGTAGAGGCAAAGAAGATAATGAATGTGTATGCATATTGCCAATATCTTGTAAGAGTAGAATGAACTAATTGATTTGTGGTAATGTTGAAAAAAATGTTTTTCAACATTACCACATTTTTATTTTTTGGTTTAATTTATTAAGAAAGTATGTTAAAATAAATTAAATTGATTTGATTTGAGGGGAAAACTTGAAAGTCATAATTGCTTGCTTAAATTCAAAATATATTCACGCATCCCTTGCCCCATGGTGCTTGCTTTCAGGGGTCAGGGCTTATACTGTTGCATCTGTTGAAGTAAAAGTAATGGAAAGTACCATTAACAGCGACATAAATGCTTTTGCAGAACAGATTATAAATGAAAAGCCTGATATAATTTCTTTTTCTTCTTATATCTGGAATATAGAAAAAACATTGGAACTTTGTAAACTTATTAAGGGAAAAATCAACTGTACCATAATACTTGGTGGACCTGAGGTGTCTTACAGAGCCAAAGATGTTTTAGAAAAATACAATTTTGTTGATTTTGTTCTTTCAGGCGAGGGTGAAAAAAGCTTTCCGATTTTTGTTGATACATATATTAATAATAGTGATTTTAATAAGGTCAGCGGACTTTCTTTCAGAAATAATGAAAATATAATTTCAGTACCCGAAGAAGAATGTACCCAAACACCGCCAACACCATATAGTGAAGAGTTTTTTGATAATCTCAAAGGCAGAATTTCATATATTGAAACAAGTCGTGGATGCCCTTACAGGTGCGCCTTCTGCCTTTCAGGAAGATGCTCACCCTTAAGATTTTTTGATATCAAACAAGTAAAAGCAGATATTTTAAAACTATCTCAAAGCGGTACAAAAACGATTAAATTTGTTGACCGTACCTTTAATGCAAAAGCCGAAAGAGCAAATGAAATTTTAGAATTTATACTTTCAAATTACGGGTCAAAAATTCCCTATGGCACTTGCTTCCATTTTGAAATAGCAGGGGATATACTTAAAGAAAGTACAATGGAAATCCTCTCAAAAGCACCCAAAGGCGTTTTTCAATTAGAGATTGGTATGCAGTCATTTAATGAGGAAACCCTCAAAGCAATTAACCGTAAAACAAATACTGAAAAGCTTATTGCAAATATTAAAAAGCTTATCTCATTTGGGAATATGCACATTCATATTGATTTGATTGCAGGGCTTACAGGGGAAAATATAAATAGCTTTGAACGAAGCTTTGATATCGGTTATTCACTTAAAGCAAATATGCTTCAGATGGGCTTTTTAAAGCTCCTTTATGGTGCAGAAATGCGAGAAAACAGAGAGAAATACCCTTGTGAGTTCAACGAAAAGCCACCCTATGAAGTAACATCAACGCCTTGGCTTTCAAAGGTCGAAATAGATAAACTTAAAAAGTGCGAGGATGCTCTCGAAAGAATGTATAATAGCGGTCGCTTCCTTTTTACGCTTGACTATCTTTTAAATGAATGTAGCTTTACGCCATTCAAGCTTTTTATGGATTTCGGTAACGAAATTGACGGCAATAAAATGAGTCTTTCAGATTATGCAATTCATATATATTACTACTTTAAAGAATTCGCAGACCCTGAAAGACTTCGTGAAACGCTTATATGCGATTTGCTTTCAAGCTCATCTTCTTTGCAGATTCCTGATATTTTTAAAAGAAAAAACGACCCTCTTTATAAGAAAGTCAAGAAGCATTTTTGCGAAGATAAAAAAGCACTCAACAAAATTGCAATTCTTTATAAAACACAAAAGGTTTTTGTTGTAAATCAATGGAGTCAAAAGGATTTTAACGGAAGATATGAAAGTGCATTTTATGATTTACAGAATTTTATAAAATAAGTATGGGGCTGTAAAAAAACGATAAGTTTTTTTACAACCCCTTCTGGGGAATAGGAAAAAAAGATGCAGAACGAACAAACTGAGGTAAAATAAGGCTTTAGCCTTGTTTTGCCTTGCCCGAAGGCGTACAAAGGTACGTCGAGTGGCGAAGTTTGTTTGTAGTATAAAACATTGCTTTTTCAACTTTTTGTGATTTTTTTGATAAATTTATGGGGTCCTTCAGGAAAAATACCTGTTGAACCCCTTGAGTCATATTGTTTTATGCGGTCTGCGCTTTTTTTACATCCCCAATAATTTTTATTTTGCTTTTTTATCTTTTATATGTTTTGTTAAGCAACCAATTCCCATACCAATTGCTGAAAAAATTGTTCCTATGAACAAAGCATCAAAACTGATTACATTGATTTTATCGAAAGTAACCATATTCGCAAGTGAGAAAGTGAAATATTCACATAGCATATACATTATCCCCATTAAAGCAACAGTTCCAACTTTAGTTAAGGGCTTTAAATCTTCTTTTCCTATAACAGCAGAAATTATTAAACCTGAAACGGGAAGAATTCCCCAGAAAACGAAAATGGAAAATACAGCTGCATCAGTAGCACCACTAAAAATCCAGAAGAATAAAATGCAAACCGTCCATATTAAAGTATATATTAAAATAGGAAGCATTTTTCTTAATTGATTTTTGCTTTTAACAACATTAGTACTTTCATCAAGGTGTTTAATCATTTTTTCATCCTCCTTTAAGAGATTATCAAGACTGATTGAATAAATATCACTTAATTTAATTACATTTATAATATCCGGGTATGATTTGCTATTTTCCCAATTGGAGATTGTCTGTCTGCTGACGCCTAATTTTTCTGCAATTTCCTCTTGTGTGAAATTTGCTTCGTTTCTTGCGTTTTTTAGTTTGCTTCCGATGTCCATTTTTGTCACCTCTTTGTCTTAATTATAGGATTAAACCACACTTTTGTCTATCAAAAATCTTTTACATTTGCTGTTTTTAATAGAAAAATCTTTTTACAAAAAAGAAATTCTACCGATTTTGGCGATAGAATTTTTTGGTTTATATTTTTTAATAAATATATTGATTATCAGTATGTTATGAAATCACACACCAAAAATCACATAATCTTTTTCAGTACGAGATTTTGCAATATAATTGCTTTTAGCCAATCCGGTTTTATTATTTTTATAGGCTTTTAAAATCTCTCTGCTCATATTTGTTAAATCTTCTCGTTCAAGAGCTTCATCAATATTCAATAACAATACTTCGCTGTTTTCATAGTCGTCTGAGGTAGGTGTACCCGATTTATATTCCATTGTGAAAACCGCACACCATTGTTCACTTTTAAATTGCATTGAAAATAAGTCTTTTGCTTTGCAAGTAACACTTGTTTCCTCAAATATTTCACGTTCTATTGCAAAGGTGGGCAGTTCATTTTCTTTTACGTAGCCACCGGGCAAAAGTATTCTGTCTTTTGCAACACCGTATGTGTGTCTTACTAACAAAACTTTACCATCAATTAGTAGTATGCCACAAACGGCAAAGGGTGGAGTGTTATTTTCTGTTTTCTTTTTATTAAAAATGCTCATTAGCTGTTCTCCTTGGCAGTATCTAATAAGTATTGTTCAACCATAAATAAATTTATAAGTAATTAAGTTTTTGTTTTCATAAATCACGCCAAAGGCGTGTATATCATCAATTTTGCAAAAATTGCATATCATCAAAACGAAGTTTGGTATATCATCATTGCGAAAGTAGTTATACAGCCTGACGGCTGATGATATGCACCTTCGGTGATGAGATACACGCTAAAGCGTGATGATATGCCATTGCTTCGCAATGGATAAAAAAATCTCGTTCTTCAGAACGAGATTTTTTGGCAGGGATGGCGAGATTCGAACTCACGCGTGACGGAGTCAAAGTCCGTTGCCTTACCGCTTGGCTACATCCCTAAATATGCATTTAAATATAAAAATGGGGTGGATGATCGGGGTCGAACCGACGACCTCCAGGGCCACAACCTGGCACTCTAACCAACTGAGCTACATCCACCAAATAAAATATATTGGCACGGTTGGAGGGATTCGAACCCCCG
>JAZUOL010000058.1:0-10281 GCA_045604605.1 Acutalibacteraceae bacterium
TGGATAAGTTTATTCAGCGGTACAGGCAACCTGTCCCCTGCGAGTATATTACAATTGAATCTTACGATTCAACTACGCTCGAGGACTCGCGTAGAGAATTCTCCACCGTTCCGATATACTCTATTCAAATCTTTTATAACAGGCTCGCTTAATGCATAATTCAATTGGTTTATATATTCAAGACGGTCCCCCTCTTTTCGAAAAGAGGTTCAAAACCCCGCAACTTTGTTTTTCTTGCTATTCTTTTCGTTATACCTCTTTTTTTTGAAAATAATATGTGATAAGATGTATATGTGTAATTTTGCCAATACAAAGAAGAGAGAATGAGAAAATGAAAAACAATAAAGAACGAAAAACAGGTACGGTGAAGCTTATAAAACGCTTTTTGCCATACTATAAATTACATATAAAAACACTTATATTTGATTTGTTTTGCGCTTCGCTGACAACTGTTTGCGAGCTGGCGCTTCCTATGATAGTGCGCTTTATAACGGATGCGGTAACAACGGATATATCAAGGTTAACTCCTGCGGTTATATTGGGTGTTGGCGGAATGTATCTTTTAATGAGAATAATTGATGCGGTGGCGAACTATTATATGGCATCAGTTGGTCATATTATGGGCACTAAAATGGAAACAAAAATGCGAAAGGATTTATTTGAACATCTACAGAAGCTTTCATATTCTTATTATGACAATACAAAAGTCGGAACAATTATGTCCCGTATCACAAGCGATTTGTTTGATGTTACGGAATTTGCCCATCATTGTCCCGAGGAATTCTTTATTGCAGGAATTAAAATTGTTGTTTCCTTTACAATTTTAAGCTTTATAAATCTTCCCTTAACTCTTCTTCTTTTTGCGGTTATTCCTGTTATGGCAATTTGCCTCAGATATTTCAAGAAGCGTATGCGCGACGGTTTCAGGGAATCAAGAGTTGTTGTAGGTGAATTGAATTCACAGATTGAGGATTCTCTTTTAGGTGTTCGAGTTGTTAAGTCCTTTGCAAATGAAAATATAGAAGAAAAGAAATTCAAAAAGGGGAACGAAAAATTCCTTGAAATAAAATCAAAGGTTTATAAATATATGGGTTCTCACAGCTCAATTAACAGGGTTTTTGAGGGCGTAATGTATATTCTCATTGTTGTTGCAGGTGCGTTCGCCTTGGTAGGCGGAAAAATCAGCGCCGCAGATTATATTGCATATCTTCTTTATATTTCTACTCTTCTTACATCAATAAGAAAAATTATTGACTTTGCAGAGCAGTTCCAGAGAGGTATGACAGGTATCGAGCGTTTCGCTGAAATTATGGATACAGAACCGACAATTAAAGACAAAGAAAATGCAGAAGAGCTTGTTGTAACTGATGGTGCAATTGAATTTCAGAATGTAACCTTTAAATATTCCGATGAAACCGATGAAATTCTTGATAATATAAATATCAGTATAGGTAGTGGCGAAAGCTTTGCTCTTGTTGGTCCATCAGGAGGCGGTAAAACTACTATTTGTAATCTTATACCCCGATTTTATGAGCTTACTGAGGGTAGCATAAAAATCGACGGGACAGATATCCGTGATGTTACCCTTAAAAGTCTGCGCGAAAATATCGGTGTAGTTCAGCAAGATGTGTATTTATTCTCGGGCACTGTAAGAGAAAACATTGAATACGGAAGACCCGGTGCAACGGAAGAAGAAATCCGTGAAGCTGCTCGCCTTGCAGGTGCAGAAGAATTTATTGATAAATTACCTGATGGTTTTGATACCTATGTTGGTGAGCGAGGCGTCAAGCTTTCAGGCGGTCAGAAGCAGAGAATCAGTATTGCAAGAGTATTTCTTAAAAATCCGAAAATACTTATTCTTGATGAAGCAACAAGCGCCCTTGACAACGAAAGTGAATTCCTTGTTCAGCAGTCACTTGAAAGACTGGCAAAGGGCAGAACAACCATAACAGTTGCTCACAGGCTTACGACTATTAAAAATGCAGATAAAATACTTGTTGTTACAAAGGACGGAATTGCTGAAAGCGGCAACCACGAAGAACTTGTTTCACAAGGTGGACTTTATTCAACGATGTATAAGATGTATAGAGTGTAAGTGGCAAGTTGCAAATGGCAAGTGGCAAGTTTAGGGTGCTGCGCACGGCAAGTGTAAAAAATATAAAAATAAAAAATTTTTCGATTCTTCTTTTGTTACAATTGTGTAAAATTCTAAAAATGTAGTGGTTAGCGAAGCAAATTTAATGTTTGGAAGCGAAGCTCCCCCGAAATTTGCCACTTGCCACTTCCAACTTGCCACTATTTATTTATAAATAAAATCAGGAGGAAACAGTATGAACTATCCAACTCCACATATTAATGCAACACCTGCAGATTTTGCTAAAACCGTGCTTATGCCCGGTGACCCGTTAAGGGCAAAATTTATTGCAGAAAATTTTCTCGAAAATGCTAAGTTAGTTAATAATGTTCGCGGTATTCACGCCTATACGGGAACATACAACGGCACACCTGTTTCCGTTATGGCTTCCGGTATGGGTATGCCCTCAATCGGTATTTACAGTTATGAGCTTTTCAACTTCTTCGGTGTTGAAAATATCATTCGTGTGGGCTCTGCAGGTGGTATGTGCGAAAAGGTTAAGGTGAGAGATATAATCATCGCACAGGGTGCTTGTACGGACTCAAACTATGCTCATACATTTAATCTTCCCGGCACTTTTGCACCTATTGCAGATTATAAGCTTCTTAAAACATCCGCAGATGTTGCAGAAGAAATGAAACTTCCTTTTGTTGTTGGTAACATTGTTTCTTCCGATACATTTTATAATGATAATGAAAATCTCCCTGAGGGTATGACCTCTGCGGATTTGTGGAGAAAAATGGGAGTTTTAGGTGTTGAAATGGAAGCGGCAGCTCTTTATATGAATGCCGCAAGAAGCGGTAAAAATTCCCTCGCAATTTTAACGGTTTCTGACCACCTTGTAACAGGGGAATCTCTTTCCTCTGATGAAAGGCAGAATTCTTTTACAGATATGATGAAGCTTTCACTTGAAACGGCGATTAGATTATGAGCAATATAAAAAGAGTGTTTCTTATTGTTCTCGACAGTTGCGGTATCGGTAATGCGCCTGATGCCGAAGACTTTGGAGATTACGGTGCAAACACAATAAAATCAATTTCAGAATCCGAAGAATTTAATATAAAAAATCTTCTCTCAATAGGTTTTTCTCATATTGACGGACTTTCCTACCTTGGTGACGGTGCGTTGAAAAGCAAGGTTGCAAGGCTTTCAGAAAAATCGAAGGGCAAGGATACCACAATCGGTCATTGGGAAATTGCAGGAGTGGTTTCCGAAAAGCCTTTACCCACTTTCCCGGATGGCTTCCCCGAAAGCATATTGAAAGAATTTTCTGAGAAAACAGGCAGAGGAGTTATATGCAACCAAACCTATTCAGGTACAGAGGTTATTAAAGATTATGGTGAAGAACATCTTAAAACAGGTAACTTGATTGTTTATACCTCTGCGGATAGCGTTTTTCAGATTGCTGCCCACGAAAGTGTCGTGCCACCCGAAAAGCTTTATGAGTATTGCCGGATTGCAAGAGAAATCCTGCAAGGTGATATGGGTGTCGGCAGAGTTATTGCAAGACCCTTTGAGGGTGAATACCCCTTTAAAAGAACTTCCCGCCGTCACGATTTTTCCATTGAACCGCCAAAGGAAACCTTACTTGATGAACTTAAAAGCAAGGGCTTTGATGTTATTGGTGTTGGGAAAATCCACGATATTTTTGCAGGTAAGGGTCTTACAGAGTATGTATTTACTCAGAATAATCAAGACGGAATGAACAAAACAACAGAGCTTCAGAACAAGGAGTTTAATGGTCTTTGTTTTGTTAATCTTGTAGATTTCGATATGGTTTACGGTCACAGAAGAGATGTTGACGGCTATGCAAAAGCATTGAGTGATTTTGATGAGTGGTTAGGTGGCTTTATTAAAAATATGAAAGAGGACGACGCTCTCATTATCACCGCAGATCATGGCTGTGACCCTGCTTTTAAGGGCACGGACCACACAAGAGAATGTGTGCCCTTTGTCCTTTATGGTGAAAAAATAAAGCCAGAAAATCTTGGTACAATTGAGGGCTACGATTATATTTCAGAAGCTATTGAAAAAATCCTTGTGAAAGAGTGATTTTATGACAGATAAAGAATTATTCCAAATGGCAATAAAAGCTATGAACAATTCATATTCACCTTATTCAGATTGTAAAGTCGGTGCGGCACTTCTTTGTAAAAACGGAAAGGTGTTTACGGGAACAAATATAGAAAATGCTGCCTTTGGTCCCACAGTCTGTGCGGAAAGAGTTGCAGTTTTTAAAGCGATTTCCGAGGGCGAAAAGGATTTTGAAAAAATTGCAGTTGTTGGCGGAAAAGGCGGTGCAATTAATGGCATTTTCGCTCCCTGTGGAGTTTGCCGACAGGTTTTAAGAGAGTTTTGTGATGATGATTTTAGAATTCTTCTTGGCGAAACAGAAGAGAGCTTTAAAGCTGTTACATTAAAAGATTTATTGCCGCTTTCATTTTCTCCTGATAATGTGAGGTGAAGTATGAGAATTTATGATATTATAAAAAAGAAACGTGACGGCTTTGCACTCACCAAAGAGGAAATAGAGTTTTTCATAAAAGGCTATGTTGACGGCAGTATTCACGATTATCAGGCATCAGCTCTTTGTATGGCAATTTTCTTTCAAGGTATGAACGAAAGAGAAACCGCAGATTTAACTCTGGCTATGGCTTATTCGGGAGATACTGTTGATTTATCCCGATTCGGTGACTTAACTGTGGATAAGCATAGCACAGGTGGTGTTGGTGATAAAACAACCTTAATAGTTGCACCAATTGTTTCTTCTCTCGGTTGTGTTATGGCAAAAATGAGTGGTCGCGGCTTGGGTCACACAGGCGGAACAATAGATAAGTTAGAATCCATAGAGGGCTTCAATACTGCTCTTTCACCTGATGAGTTTTTTAGTCAGGTGGAGAAAAACGGAGTTGCGGTTGTAGGGCAGACGGGTAACCTTACCCCTGCAGATAAAAAGCTTTATGCTCTTCGTGATGTTACCGCAACCGTTGATAACCTATCTCTTATTGCTTCAAGCATTATGAGTAAAAAGCTGGCGGCAGGTTCACACACCATTGTTCTTGACGTCAAATGCGGTTCAGGTGCATTTATGAAAACTCCTGAGGATGCAAAAGAATTAGCAGAGGCTATGGTTAAAATCGGTAATAATTGCGACAGAAACACTGCGGCGGTTATTACAAATATGGACAGACCCTTAGGTAACAATATCGGCAATTCCCTTGAGGTTATTGAAGCAATTGAGGTTCTCAGAAACAATGGTCCTGAGGATTTAAAAGAGGTTTGCCTTACTCTTTCTTCTGAAATTGTTTCCCTTTCAAAGAATATTTCTATTGAAGAGGCAAGAAAATTAACGGAAAATGCACTTTATTCAGGCAAAGCTTTTGAAAAATTCAAGGAATGGATTTCTTCACAAGGCGGAAAAAGTGAATGGATTGAAAACCCTGACCTTTTTCCCAAAGCCACATATAGCTTTGAAATCAAGGCAGAAAATGATGGCTATATTTCAAAAATGGATGCGGAAAGCATCGGCATCGCATCTGTAATTTTAGGTGCAGGCAGAGAAACAAAGGAAGATACCATTGATATGAGCGCAGGAATTGTGCTTAATAAAAAAACAGGAGATAAAGTATCAAAGGGCGATACCCTTGCAACACTTTATTCCTGCAACGAAAGGTCATTCAATTCTTCAAAATATAAGTTCTTATCTGCATTGGATTTTTCAGAAGAACCAATAAAAGACGAACCGTTAATAATAAGCATAATAAGATAAAAATTTGCTCCTATGCAAAAATGATTTTTGCATAGGAGCGATTAGTTTATATCTTCATCAAATTGGGAATACCCTTGATAACAGAGGGGATTGCTTTAACAATCATTACTGTAACACCGCGAACAAGAGGCTTCTTGTCGTTAAGAATATCAAGGAGCTGGTCAGCCATTTTGGGACTGAAAATGCCGAAGCTCATTGAAATGAGGTTCTTGATGGGAAGCTGTAAAGCAATACCTGAAGCCATACTCTCTTCGCCAACAAGCTTTTTGATAAGACCAACGATTTTTGCACCGTTTTTACCTGCTGCGGAATCTTCAATAGTATTAACAAGAGTAAGGTTGGGGTAAGCCTTGATTTCACGAGGCGGAAGCTCTCTTCCGAGAACGGAAACGAATTCCTCATCTGTGATATTCATAATATCTGCATTGTAATATTTAGCAGCAGTTGCTCTGTAATCAGGGATTACTGCTTCAACTGTGGATACAACATTAATTTCAGCAGAAAGCTTGATGTCACGGCTTGATGCACCAACATTAATAGTGAATTTACCGCTTTCAACATGCCAATCGTGAATGTTTACATTGTAGTAAGCGAATGCACGCTTGCAAAGCTCGATTGAAACTTCTTTTTCTTCGCCTGCTTTAAGGAATATCTTTTTGAAGCCCTTAAGCTCCTGCTTGGGTCTGAAAATAGTGCTTTCGTTATCTGTTACATAAACCTGAGCAACCTCAGCACCGTCAACAGAACCAACGTTTTTGATTTTGAATGAAACAGTTACTTTATCTGTATCATTAATAGAATCTGCAGAAAGCTTGATGTCGGAGTATTCAAAGTTGGTGTAAGAAAGACCGTAACCGAAGGGGAAGAGAACATTCTTTTCTGCGGTGTCATAGTATCTGTAACCAACGAAAACGCTTTCCTTGTATTCAACTGATGCAGTGTAACCGGGATAGTAGTTGTAAGAGGGGTTGTCAGAAAGTGAAAGAGGATATGTTTCAGCAAGCTTACCACTGGGGTTAACATCACCGAAGAGAATATCTGCCGCAGCACTGCCAGATGCCTCACCGCCGAGAACGCAGTTAAGAATACCTTTAACCTTGTTTGCCCAGGGCATTTCGATAGCTGAACCGCCTGAAAGAGCAACGATAACATTTTCGTTTACTGCTGTAACTGCATCAACAAGCTTTGTATGAAGAGCAGGAATACCTAAATGACGGCGGTCAAAGCCTTCGGATTCGAATTCCTCAGTAAGACCGATGAAGAGAAGAACCGCATCCTTGCCCTTTGCTGCTTCAACAGCTTCTGCAATAAACTGCTCGTCAGAAATCTTGTTTTTCTTTGCGGTTGAATAACCGGGAGCATAAGTAACCTTTGCACCCTTTGCAAGAATTTCATCATAAGCGCAATCAACCTTGATTGCGTTAACAAGTGAAGAGCCTGCACCCTGATAACGAGGCTTTTTAGCCATTTCACCGATAACTGCAATATTTGAATTCTTTTTAAGAGGAAGAATTGCATCGTCATTTTTAAGAAGCACCATACACTGGCCTGCAATTTCACGGGCTTTCTGATGATGAGCATCCTTATCATATGTATAATCGCCGAGAACTTCCTTGGATTTCATAATAACTGTAAGAACGTTATCAACCATTTTATCAAGGAATTCTTCGGGGATTCTGCCGTCCTTAACAGCTTCAACAATCTGTGCATTACCAAGACCGTTAGATGTGGGCATTTCAAGCTCCTGACCTGCAAGAAGACCTGCAACACGATCGTTTTCTGCACCCCAGTCAGTAACAATCATACCTTTGAAGCCCCATTCGTCACGAAGAACATCTGTAAGGAGCCATTTGTTTTCTGCGCAGTATGTACCGTTAAGACGGTTGTAAGCGTTCATTATTGTCCAGGGTTGAGCCTGTTTAACCGTTTTTTCAAAAGAGGTAAGATAAATTTCTCTTAAAGCACGTTCATCAATAACGCTGTCGCAGGTCATACGGCGGGTTTCCTGGTTGTTACCTGCAAAGTGCTTAAGAGATGTGCCGATACCTTTTGACTGAACACCGTTAACAAAAGCAGCGGAAATTTCACCTGCAAGGTAGGGGTCCTCAGAGAAATATTCAAAGTTTCTGCCACAAAGGGGAGAACGCTTGATATTAGTACCCGGTCCTAAAAGAACGCTGACCTGCTCTTTAAGACATTCTTCACCAAGAAGAACACCCATTTCATAAATAAGGTCTGGGTCCCATGAGCAAGCGGTTGTTGCCGCTGTGGGATAGCAGATTGCAGGAACACCCTTAAGGCTTGTTGCCTGCTCTTTATCCATTTTTTCTGCACGCTTTCTGATACCGTGAGGGCCATCAGTCCACATAACAACGGGAATACCAAGTCTTTCAATTCCGGGTGTGTGCCAATAGTCAAGACCGGAACAAAAGCTTGCTTTTTCTTCAAGAGTCATTTGCTTAATAAGGTCTGCGTGATTCATATTCTACCTCCGTAAATCTTATAAATATACATACTAATGATAACATACAACAATTACCATTTCAAGTGTTATTTCTTTGTGACAAATATTGCAATAAATATTAGTACACTACTACGGTAAAAAAAGATGTTGCAACAAAAATTAAAAAATATTTTTTATTTGTGTTGCTATTCGATATACAAACGTGTATAATAGAGTTGAAAGGTGGTATGAATATGGCTACAAAAACAGCAAATGTACTCGCTCGTGTTGAGCCTGATGTTAAAGAACAAGCCGAAGAAATTATGTCTCAGCTCGGTATACCTGTGTCTGTTGTAATCAATATGCTTTATAAACAAATTATAATGAAAAAATCCATTCCGTTTTCATTGACACTTTCATCAACGCCTACAACTCTTGATGAAATGGACGCAAAAACTTTCAATCGCATTATGGAAACAGGTTTCAACCAGGCAAAAAACGGTGAATCACAGAATGCTTCTGATTTTTTTGCTTCTCTGAAACAGGAGATTGTAAATGGCTGATTATACTGTAAAAATCACAACTCAAGCAAAGCTACAGGTGAGTGAAATAGTGGATTACATTCGGTTTTCGTTGAATGCACCTATAGCAGCAATAAGGTTTGTTGAGGAAATTGAAAAAAGTGTGGCTTCACTTTCAGCTATGCCGAAAAGAGTTGCACTTACCGAAGAAGAGCCGTGGCGAAGCTATGGCATACATAAAATGCCCGTCAAGAATTTTATTGTTTACTTTTGGGTTGACGATAAAAATTTTGAAGTACACATAACAGCTGTTATTTACGGCAAAAGAGACCAACTCGAACAATTAAAACAAATGGGTATTTAACAAAAATCCCTGTCAGGAGCAAAAAACTGTTCCGGACGGGGATTAACTGTTCATTTGCTGCTTTATAAACGCAATTTTCTGATTGTCCTGCTTTTCTTTAACATTCATTCTGTAACCATCTTGAGAAGATTTTTGATAAACTTTCAGATACTGTTCTAATGATAAAAGCATAAATTTAGTTCCTGATATATTCCGAATTTCAATATCGCAAAAATCAATACCCGCAAACTCTTTCAAACCTTCAACAGAAGCATAGGAATAATCAACACTATCTTTACGAAATGTGTGTTCGTGTTCATCAATTAATGTATATCCGTGACTTTCCCAAAACGATTTAAACTCGTTCCACTTGTCACCTGTTACAAACACTTGCGGAATAAGAATATCAATATCATCTGCATTTAAGGATGAATTTGTTAGAACTTCCAATCCTAAAGAGCCATAAAGTAAAGGAATAATATTAAATTTATCATTAAGCATTCCTGCATTTTTTAAAAAGTAATTAAACTTTGTCATAGTTTTTCACCAACAAAAACATCAACCTCATCCATATCAGGTTTTTTAAACCTTGAAACAAACTCCAAAGCACGATTATGTTCAAGATAATATGCTTTTGTTTTATTTTCAAGAATTTCATTGTTCCTTTTGTTCAATTGGTATTCCCAGGTTTCATTGTCAATTTCAATATAATGAAGCTCGCAATCAATGTTACGGGATTTATAGAATTCTTTTGTGGCGTTCCGTTCTTCTTTTGTCCAGAAGCCCCAGTCGAGAACAACATCAAAGCCTTTTTCGATAATCTCTAATGATTTATCGAAAAGGTGATTTTTTATTCTTTTTTCGTATTCCTGATGCAGTTTTTCTCCGCAGCATTGGTCGAAAAGAGAAAGCATAATTTCATCAACTGAAAGCAAAATTGCATTTTTTTCAGCACATATTTTTTTAGAATAAGTTGTTTTACCGCAACAAATTCTACCGCAGATTAAATATACCTTTGACATAAAATTTTCTCCAAATACAAATTAGTTTCGTTGTCTGTTTTTAGGTAAT
>JAZUOL010000059.1:0-32448 GCA_045604605.1 Acutalibacteraceae bacterium
GTGTGTTTCTTGCAGAATCTGCAGTACTTTTTCATCTCCAACCTGTCGGGGTTGTTTTTCTTTTCCTTCATAGTGTTGTAATTACGCTGTTTACATTCTGTGCAGGAAAGTGTGATTTTAACTCTCATAACGGCACCTCCATTTTTTGATTAGCCTCCCTCTCGTCGGTGAAAAGGGCGAATCCCTTTCCTTGCCGAGAGAGCTATTTCAGCGTCAAGATATGCTTTCTTTTCATGTTGCACATCCTAAAATCAGGACGCAAAAAAAGAACCCTCTTTGAGAGGTAAAGGGATTATAGCACACTTGTCTATATATGTCAACGGTTTTTTTGTAAAAAATTACAAAACACAATTAGCATTTAGCACTTAGCATTTAGCACTCCTCACTCTTCACTAAAAAAATTCAACCCTCCGTCTCACGACAAAGGATTGAACTTTTTTGGAAAGAGAAAATGAAATGTTAAGCAATTAATGTCTATGGCTATTATATACCATACCATTATTGCAACATCTTCACAACTTTATGAACAAATTGTTAATAAATAAGCAAATAGCGGATAGCTAATAGCTAATTGCTAATCACTAATTGCTATTTGCTATTTGCTATTTGCTATTTGCTATTTGCTAATTGCTATTTGCTAATCACTATTTGCTATTTGCTATTTGCTATTTGCTAATTGCTATTTGCTATTTGCTAATTTTTATGCTATTATATATACCATTATATATTATATAGGCACAAGGAAGATTTTATGGACATTTTAAAGACTTTACAAAACGAATTTTCTGTTAGCGAGCATCACATAAAAAACATTGTGGAATTAATTGATGACGGAAACACCATTCCATTTATCGCCCGTTACAGAAAGGAAATGACAGGCTCCTGCGATGACCAGAAGCTTCGTGACATTAACGACCGTCTCACCTATCTTCGCAACCTTGAAAAGAGAAAGGAAGAGGTTATTTCTTCTATTGAAGAGCAGGGCAAACTTACTGAAGAAATCAGCGAAGCCGTTGAAAATGCAGTAACTCTTGCAGAGGTCGAGGATATTTACCGTCCTTATAAGCAAAAAAGAAAAACGAGAGCAAGCGTGGCTAAAGAAAAAGGCCTTGAACCCCTTGCAGAGCTTCTTTTCTCCTTTACACTCAAGGGCGTTGACCTTCTTGAAATTGCAAAGGATTATGTAGATTCCGAAAAAGGTGTAGAAACACCCGAAGATGCTCTTCAGGGCGCTTCCGATATTATTGCGGAAATCATTTCCGACGCTCCCGAAGCAAGAAAGGTTCTAAAGGATTTAATCAATAAACGCGGTGTTATTGAATCTGTTGCAAAAACAGAAGAAGACAGCGTTTACAGTATGTATTATGAATATAACGAGCCTGTTGCAAAAATCCCCTCTCACAGAATTCTTGCTATTAACCGAGGAGAAAAAGAAGGCTTTTTGAAGGTAAGCGTTGGAGTTGAGGAAGAAACCGCTTTAATGCTTCTTGATAAACTCTTTATAAAAGAGGGCAGCTCTTCAACTGAATTCTGCAGAGAAGCCGCAAAGGACAGTTACTCCCGTCTTATATTCCCCTCTCTTGAAAGAGAAACCCGTTCAACACTTACAGAAAAAGCTGATGAACAAGCAATCAAAATGTTCGGTAGCAACCTGAAACCCCTCCTCATGCAACCGCCCATTAAGAATAAAACTGTTCTTGCAGTTGACCCTGCTTACAGAACAGGCTGTAAACTGGCTGTTGTTGACGGTAATTCCAGAGTTCTCTATACAGGCGTTATCTACCCCACACCCCCTCAATCCAAAATTCAGGAATCTGAAGCAAAGGTTCTTGAGCTTATTAATAAATTCCATATTGATTGCATTTCAATCGGTAACGGCACCGCAAGTAAGGAAAGCGAAATTTTCATTGCAGATACAATCAAAAAGTCATCCCGCCCCGTTTCATATATGGTTGTTAATGAAGCAGGCGCATCTGTATATTCCGCATCTAAATTGGGCGCAGAGGAATTCCCTGATTTCGACGTTTCCGTTCGTTCTGCCGTTTCAATTGCAAGACGACTTCAAGACCCTCTTTCAGAGCTTGTTAAAATCGAGCCTAAGAGCATCGGCGTTGGTCAATATCAGCATGATGTGCCCCCTGCAAGACTTGAAGAATCCCTTTCAGGCGTTGTTGAAGACTGCGTAAACTCTGTTGGTGTTGACCTCAATACTGCTTCCGTTTCCCTTTTGAAATATATTTCAGGTGTTACAAGCGCAACTGCAAAAAATATTGTTGCTTACCGCGAAGAGAACGGTGGCTTCAACGCCCGTACAGACCTAAAAAAAGTTAAAGGTTTAGGACCGAAAGCATATCAGCAGTGCGCAGGCTTCCTTCGTATTCCCGGCGGAAAAACTGCTCTTGACAACACAGGTGTTCACCCCGAAAGCTACGATGCAGCTAAAAAGCTTCTGGACCTTTTCGGCTATTCACAGAAAGACGTTGCCGATAAAGGTGCATCAGGCATCAGTGGCAAGGTTCAGGAATACGGACTTCAGAAAGCCTCAGAGGAATGTGGCGTTGGTACTCCCACCCTTGTTGATATTATGGGTGAGCTTGAAAAGCCTGGAAGAGATATTCGTGATGAATTACCCAAGCCCATGCTCAGAACAGATATTATGGATATGAATGATTTACGCGAAGGTATGGAGCTTACAGGCACAGTAAGAAATGTTATTGACTTTGGCGTGTTTGTTGATATCGGCGTTCATCAGGACGGCCTTGTTCACATTTCGCAGATATGCGATAAATACATCAAGCATCCATCAGAGGTGCTCAAGGTTGGCGAGGTTGTAAAAGTAAAGGTCCTCTCCGTTGAACCCCAGAAAAAGAGAATTTCCTTAACAATGAAAGGAATATAAGAAAAAACCACCTCTGATGAGGTGTTTTTTCAATGTAAAATGCAAAGTGCAAAGTGCAAAATGTCGGGACCTGCGGTCAGCATTATAATAGAAACAAACTTTATTCTCATAATTTTATGTTTATTGATTTGTGAATGAAAACCAAAAAAGTTATTGTTTGAACTACTTATAATGTTCGGAAGCGAAGCTTCCCCGAAACTTTCCACTTTCCACTCTCAATTTTCAACTCATTTTTAATGTTTGGAAGCGAAGCTTCCCCTAACCTCTTCACTCTTCACTCTTACCTCTTCACTAAAAAAGGACTGCCTAAGCAGTCCTTTTTTCTTACATTCCAAGCATTGAAGCAAACATACCTTTTTTCTTTTCTTTTTTAGGTTTATAGAGAGGGGGATTTTCAAGTCTCATTCTTGCGCTTTTGCTCTTCTGAAGATACTTGATAATTTCGCAAACAGGCTCGCTCATAGTTTCGCTGAAATGCTCTTTTGCTACATCAATAAGCTCAGGATTATCAGCGAGAGAGCAACCAAGAATGGTTACCGCAACAATGCTCTGAGTATCGTTTGTTCCGTCCTCATAAATATCGTTAAGAAGTTTGAAAAGCTTCTTCATCTTTGCAGGGTCGTTTTCACGGATTGTTTCAATTACAACTGCATTTCCGTACTTAGTAAAGAAATCCTCTGCTAAGAATTCACCATAGGCTTCAAGATTCGCCTTATATTCATTACGAAGCTCGGGATAAACTGTTGTAAATCTGCTACCAAGAGTGTTTGCATCGTAAGCAAGAACACCGCTTTTTGCCTGACTTCTTGAAACAGGAGTTGGAGCTTTTTTACCGCTATGGGCAGGCTTATGAGAAAAAAGCTTCTCAAATGTTTCATTATATTCCTGACAGATATATTTAATATCTTTTTCATTGAAGGTTTCAAGATCAAGAAGGCTCAAGGAAGCGCGAGGCATATCGTCATCGGGAGTGTCATCCTGTGATTCCTTAGCGCAGAAAAGACCGAGTTTTCCGTTTTCATATTCAAGACGGATTCTTCCTCTTTCACCACGGTACATAACAACTGATTTTCCGTTTACATATTCAACAGGAAGGTTGGGAGGAAAAACTCCATCCGGATATTCAGGACGGAAACCAAATTCGGTGGTTTTATCGCCTATACCTTTTATAATAAGTTCAAGGGCATTGTTAAGTTCAAGCATTTATAATACCTCACATATTTATTGCTATATAATATACCATATTAATATATCACATTCTTTCACATTTGTCACTATATATTTTTAAAAAAGCTACCAGTCATCAGCAATTAGCATTTAGCACTTTGCGTTTTGCATTTATATAACTACTGGCATCTGGTGACTGGCGACTAAATAAAAAACCACCGCATCAGCGGTGGTCATTTTTATTTATATTCTTGCGATTAAACTGTTTCTTTTTTCTTTCTTGTGAGAACGAATGCTGCGGAAGCTGCTACGCAAATTGTTGCTGCGAGAGCAACGCCTGCATCGCCTGTTTCTTCTGAACCCTGTGAAGAACCTTCTGCAGTTGTATCAACAACTGTTGTTTCAGTAGTTGCCTCTGTGGTTGCTTCTGTAGTGATTTCAGTAGTTGTTTCAGGTGTTGTGGGCTCATCCTTTGGTCCGAAGAGGCCTAAAAGGAATTCGATAATCTTGTTAAGAAGATCTTCAAGAATACTGAAATCAATTCCGAGACCATCAAGAATATTCTGGAAGAGCTCTGAAATATCAACATTGCCGTCAACAAGCTGTTCGATAATATCAGTAATTTCTGCGTTACCGAGCATATTTGCAATTGCATCTGCAAAGTCTGCAAATGTTACGCCGTTGCCGTTAAGCAAATCTCTGATGAGGTCAAGAAGAATGTTGATATCATCAGCAGTTGTATCGCCACCGGGTGTACCCTCAGAACTGCTTTCATCCTCTTCTGTTGTTTCTGCAGGTGTTCCCTCGGGGAAGAGGAATGTAACAACCTTGTTCTCAACGAGGGTAGATGATGTAACATCATTTTTATCCTTACCATCGTCTGTGCGGAACTCTTCAACATAGAGATTATAGGATGTGTCAGTTTTTGTTGTGTCAAGAACATTGAATGTTATGTAGAAAATATCTCTTGCGTTATTCTTTGTAACACCACTGTTAGAAATCCAACCGAAAGAGTATTCGTTATCAGTACCGGTTTTGAAGCCGTTAACTGCAATACCATTGAAGAAGGGATTGAAGTTATCTTCTGCATCAAGAACACCGGCAAGACCTGCATCCGCAACTGAGAGAACCTCGGGATCAAAAGTGAAATAAAGGTTAACACCGGTGAGCTTTGTAACAGCAGGAACCTTGACTACAACTGTAAAGGTAGTGTCAGTAATAACATCTGTACCTTTATTTTCATTGTCATATTTCCCCTCCATAACGCGGGTCGCGATACCGGGGTCTGCGGCTGCCAAACTCATCGGTGCGATACTGATGCAGATGAGTAAAGCAGAAAGAAAAATCGCAAGAATTTTTTTCATTAAAATCTTCCTTTACTTGAATTTGAGGAACAAACCTCGTGCCTTAAAAGTGCGCATAGATATAGCATCACTTATAGCCTGCATTGATTATATTACAAACAACACACAAAGTCAATAGATTTTTTCTATTTATATTATGGAAAAATCAATGTTTTTTCATAGGCAAATCAGGCATAAACCTTTGTCCTATCAAGGTTTTCCGCCTCTTCCGTCATTTTATACAAAATAACACTTTGTTTTTGTACACGAATACTTGCCGGTTGTCGGTGTGTGAAAGTATTGCATTGCCTATCCCTCTTTTTTGCTTGCAAAAAGGAGGGGGGACCATTCTTCATTGTGGAAATATTTATTATATGTAAATTCCGGGTATTGTTTTTTCTGACAAAATTAAATTCTGACGGAATGGTGGGTGGTACCCTTTTACTACTTTCCATATCTTTGTACCACCCACCGCCCCGATACAACATATTGATACAAAAAACATTTTACACGAATTTTACTTATCAATAAGCTATAACAGTTACAAGGTCGGTCCCCCCTCCTTTTTCGTTTCACGAAAAAAGAGGGATAATTACCGCCCTTTCTTACTTTTTGCGAAGCTTAATTTCGAATTTCGAATTCCGAATTTCGTATTTCTTCTATATCACCATTAAAATAATCAAGCGAGCCAAATATTCTTTCCTTCAATTCCGCATTCAGCACTCCGCATTCCGCATTCTCCTTTGCGGGAAGAAGGAATACGCCTATTGAACAGCTCTCCCCTATTTTTTCGGGAATCATTTTAACTGCTCTGCCGTTGATTGTACGCTTTGTGAATTTACATTTTCTGTTGCAGAATGTGCAAATATACTCTTCATCCGCAAAAGGCAATGGCGGATTTTTAAGGGTTGGCACTTTAGTTGTCAATGCACCTGTGGGACAGACGTTAACGCAGGCACCGCAGGAAACACACTTACTCTCACCCAAGGGCAAATCAAATGCACTCAAGGGTAATGTGCCGAAGCCTCTGCCGAAAAGACCGAGATTTTCAGTACCGCTTATTTCCTTGCAGGCTCTTACACACTGACCGCAAAGAATACACTTGTTATTATCTCTCACGATAAAGGGATGGCTCTTATCTTTAGCATACTGCCTTGTTTTGCCAAAAAGCTTCATTGAGAAAGCGTCATAATCACGGGCATAGGGCAAAAGCTCACAGGAATAAACCGCAGAACAGCCACATTCAAGGCATCGTTCCGCCTCTTTCATAGCCTCTTCTTTTGTAAAAGTAAATGCAGCCTCGTCAAAACTCTTGTTTCTCACATCTGCATCAACAAGCTTGATTTCTGCTCTCTGAATTTCGGGCATACCCTTTAAAACATCGGGATTAAAGTTCTTATTTACAGAGTAATCGGGAAGCTCAGGGGGAACGCTTACACCCTTGAACCAACAATCAATACTCCTTGCAGCATTTTTACCGCCTGCAATTGCTCTTATAGCAATATCAGGCCCTTTATTAATCACATCACCTGCGGCAAAAACGCCCGGGAGAGATGTCATAAATGTTGTTTCGTCAACAGCGATTGTTGATTTTTTTGTTAATTCAAGAGAATCAATATCACTGCCTATAACCTGTTGACCGATAGCAGAAATAACCGAGTCACATTCTATAATTTCAGTTGCGCCATCAATAGCAACGGGACTTCTTCTGCCTGAAGCATCAGGCTCACCCAGCTTCATTTTCTGCACTTTAAGACCTGTAACCTTTCCGTTTTCGCTGATAACCTCAACAGGTGCAGAAAGGAATTTAAACTGCACGCCCTCTGCTTTTGCATCACGGATTTCGTCAGGCTCTGCAGGCATTTCATTTTCGGTACGGCGGTAAATGAGATTCACCTCTTCTGCACCAAGTCTTACTGCTGTGCGAACTGCGTCAATAGCAGTGTTACCGCCACCAACAACGCATACCTTCTTGCCTAAATCAACCCTTTCGCCATCAGCAACCCTATAAAGCACATCAATGCCACCGAAAACGCCCTGTGCGTCCTCGCCAACGCATCTCATAGATGATGCCTTCCAAGCACCGATTGCAACGAAAACCGCATCAAAATCACACTTGAGTGACTGAATGGTAAAATCTCTGCCAAGCCTTGTGTTATAATGGATTTGAACACCCATTTTCTCAATATTTTCAATCTCTTTATCGAGAATATCTTTAGGTAATCTGTAAGCAGGAATACCGTAGCGGAGCATACCGCCACCCTTTTTCTCGCCTTCAAAAATCTCAACAGAATAACCCTTTATTGCAAGGAAATATGCGCAGGAAAGACCCGCAGGACCTGCACCTATAACAGCAACTTTCTTGCCGTTTTTCTCTTCACACACGGGAATATAATCCATATATGAATCCGCCGCAAAGCGCTTTAATCCGCAGATAGAAACCGCACCCTCAAGGTGCGCACGACGACATTTTTCCTCGCAGGGATGGGGACAAACTCTGCCGATTGATGCAGGCAAGGGATTATCCTGTTTTATAATTTCAAGAGCCTTTTTCTCTTCACCATTTGCAATAAGACCAACGTAGCCTTGAATGTCCTGATGAGTGGGACAAGCCATATAACAAGGCGCCTTGCAGTCGCCTGCATGGTCGCTCATAATAACGGAAAGAGTCATTTTTCTGCTTTTTTCAAGCTCAGGGGTGCTTGTTGTAACGCGCATACCCTCAGTAACTGCAGTTGAGCAAGCGCGAAGAGGCTTTCTTATACCCTCAACCTCCACAAGACAAAGACCGCAACCCCCATAGCTTTCAAGCTCTTTGTTGTGACAAAGATGAGGAAGATAAATGCCATTCTGAAGAATGTTATCGAGAAGAGTTTTTTCTGTGTCTGCAAGGCAACTCTTACCGTTGATTATAATATTAACCTGACTCATTCTTCACCCTCCCCTGAAAGAATTTCTATTGCACCGAATTTGCAATTTTCAATACATTGACCGCAACGAACGCAAAGCTCATTGTCGATTTTATAAGGTGTTTTAATAACACCGCTTATTGCGTTTACGGGACATTTCCTGCTGCAAAGGGAACAACCTTTACATCTATCTGCAACTATATTATAGCTAATCAATGCCGAGCATTTTTTTGCAGGGCATTTTTTCTCTTTTATGTGAGCCTCATATTCCTCGCGGAAATATTTTATGGTAGTTAAAACAGGGTTAGGCGCAGAGTTACCAAGACCGCAAAGAGCACCTGTTTTAATAGCCTCGCCCAATTCAACAAGGGTTTCAATATCACTTTCCTGACCCTCGCCTTTTACAATTCTCTGTAAGATTTCAAGCATACGTGTTGTACCGATTCTGCAGGGCACACATTTGCCACAGCTTTCCTTGCTTGTAAAATCCATAAAGAATTTTGCCATATCAACCATACAGGTTTTTTCGTCCATAACAATCATACCGCCCGAGCCCATAATAGCCCCTGTTTTTGCGATATTTTCATAGTCAATGGGGGTGTCCAGAAGATTTTTCGGAATGCAACCGCCCGATGGTCCGCCCATCTGCACTGCTTTAATTTCTCTATCGTCTTTAATACCACCGCAGATACCAAAAACAATATCGTTGATAGTAAGACCCATAGGCACCTCAACAAGACCGCCACGTTTTACACGACCTGCAAGAGCAAAAACCTTTGTACCCTTACTGCCCTCTGTGCCCATTTCAGCAAATTTCTCGCCACCATTTTCAATAATCCAACTGATATTTGCAAAGGTTTCAACATTGTTGATGTTAGTGGGCTTACCACGAAATCCCTTTTGCGCAGGGAAGGGAGGCTTTGTTACAGGCATACCTCTGTTGCCACCAAGAGAAGCAAGAAGAGCTGTTTCCTCACCGCAAACAAATGCGCCTGCACCCATCATAATTCTGAAATCAAAATTAAAACCGCTACCGAAGATATTTTCACCTAAAATGTCCTTTTCCCGCATTTCTTCAATAGCAAGCCGGAGGCGCTTAACTGCAAGGGGGTATTCTGCACGGACATAGATAATACCCATCTGTGCACCAACTGCAATACCTGAAATCATCATACCCTCAAGCACTCTGTGAGGGTCGCCCTCTAAAACTGCTCTGTCCATAAATGCACCGGGGTCGCCCTCATCCGCATTACAAACAATGTATTTTTCATCACCTGCTGAATTTTTAGCAGACTGCCATTTGATATAGGTGGGGAAGCCTGCACCGCCACGACCGCGCAAGCCTGATTTTTTCATCTCTTCAATTACGCCCTCAGACCCAAGCTCAAGAGCCTTTTTAAGGGCAGAATAACCACCGTTTTCTATGTAAGAATCAATGCTTTCAGGGTTTATTTTACCGCAGAAGGAAAGCACAATTCTCTTTTGTCCATTAAGGAATTTAAGCTCTTCCTCTGTAAGTCGGTTTTCGGGCATAAGAGAGCCGTTTTTAGCAGATTCTGCAAGTGCAATTGCACTGCTTTCATCAAGTCTGCCGTAGAGAATACTCTCACCATTATCAGTTATAACCTCAACAATAGGCTCTGCAAAGCAAAGTCCGTTACAACCAACCTTCTCAACCTTAAAATCAGTGTTTTCAAAGGCTTTTTCAAGACCCTTAAGAACATCCTTTGCACCTGAAGCAATACCGCAGGAGCCGTAGCCTAAAAGAAATCTCATTTCCTTTCCTCCTCTCTTATGGAGTTGATAATATCAGTCACCATATCGGGAGTAAGCTTTCCGTAAGCAGTGTCATTAATCATCATAGCAGGAGAAATACTGCAGCAGCCAAGGCAGGCAACCTCTTCCCATGAGAAAAGACCGTCCTCGGTCACATCCCCCTCTTCAATACCGAGAACTCTTTTTACTGTGTCACCAACCCGCTCTGCACCATTAACATGGCAGGAAGTACCCATGCAAACCATAATTCTGTATTTACCAACGGGCTTAAGGCGAAAGCCTGCATAGAATGAAGCAACGCCCATAATACGAGCAGAGGGAATTCCGCTTAATTCAGTTATAATTTCAACGCTTTCTCTTGAAATATAGCCATCAATAGCCTGAACATCCTGAAGCACTGCAATAAGGCTTTCCTCAGGATTTTCATGCTTTTTGAGTATCTCATCAATCCGGCTTTTACTAATAGCCACAAAACCATCTCTTTTCACTTTGTTTGAAAATAAAAATAATACATTTTATTTTACTATATAAGTTTAAATGTTGCAAGAGGTAATTAGCGGTTAGCGGTTAGCAATTAGCTATCCGCTGTCTGCTATTTGCTATTCGCTATTTGCTATTTGCTATTTGCTATTTGCTATTCGCTATTCGCTATTTGCTATTTGCTATTTGCTATTTTATATGTTAATATAAAATTCGGTGATATTATGAAAGACTACAACTACTATTTATTCGACTTTGACGGTACTCTCTGCGACACAACCGAGGGTATTTTCAATTCAATTATTTATTCTCTTGACTGCTACGGTATAAAGGAAACCGATATTGAAAAGCTCCATTATTTTGTAGGTCCTCCCCTGTTTGAAAGCTACAAAAAAATATATAATGTTTCTGATGAGGATGCACAATGGTTAATTGATAAATATCGTGAGCGTTACAGAGAAAAAGCCGCAGAGGAATCAAAAATCTATGATGGTATAAAAGAAATGCTTGAAAGATTAAAAAAGAACGGCAAAAAAATTGCCGTTGCTTCTTCAAAGCCACTTTATTTCGTTGAGGAAATTTCCAAATATCACGATATTTATAAATACTATGATTTCATTTCTGCAGAGGATTTCAAAAACAACCATTCAAGCAAAAAGGATTTAATCAACGCCTGCCTTGAATTCTTTGGTAATCCCCCGAAAGAAGAAATAATTATGGTTGGTGACCGTTGCTACGATATTGATGGCGCAAAAGCAGTAGGACTAGACAGCGCAGGGGCAGTATATGGCTTCGGCACTGCGGAAGAATTAACCGAGTCAGGAGCGACATATCTTTTAAACTCTCCTGAAAAGCTTTATTAAGTGGCAAAGCCACCAGCAAATAGCAAATAGCAATTAGCAAATAGCAATTAGCAAATAGCAATTAGTAATTAAGCTTAAATAGTCGTAGGGGACGGTCTTGCCGTCCCGTTGTTGTTTCCCGAATAAAGTAAAAGTATTACGAAGCCCTATCCCTCTTTTTTGCTTTGGCAAAAAGGAGGGGGGACCACCGCAGGTGGTGGGTGGTACAATCGTAAGGTACAGGCTTGCCTGTACCACAGAACACACTAACAAAGAACAAGAGGAACGGGCAAGCCCGTTCCTTACTTTTTTTAAAAACACGTCCCACAAGTTGTATAGCCTTGTGAATACAAGCTATCAAGCGAACCACTGTAGCTTTTTTTATTGCTTTCGTTCATTCTGTTTATATGGTGACAATGTGTTTTGTGAATTTTCTTTGTATTGGTATTAAGAATATACTGACTTGAAACAGCATTCTGTTGCTTCGTCATTTCTACTTGCTTTTCTGTTGTCGGTGTCACCACCACAACAGGCTTTTTAGTTGTTCCTATGTTGCCCTCTGCCCAACTTCTACCCGTAGAATAATCAATTTCAACTCCCGGTTGAACGTTATAGCAGAAAACATTAAAGCAGATTCCATCACCATCATCCTCAACAGAATAAGCTTCCATCTGCACACCACTTGCCACAAGGTCGCTTCCGTTATAAATGGGTGTAACTCTGTATGCAACGTGGTTATTTGTTTCGCGGATGTAGTCCGCAACCATATTTTCAAAGGGTAGCATACCCTCAGTGTTCATATACCTTGTGCCTGTTATAAGATTTCTCTTATTCGCATTTTCCGCAGATAACTGCCAACCAAGCAAATGGCAACGGTTATAGAGATATTTTCCCGAAACCCAATCATACTGCGCCTGAACCCAACCGCTGGGCTTAACAGAGCTGATACTACCCCTTTCCTCATTGGGCTTTGGCATAATCTCTCTTCCACAGGATGCAACCGCACCACCGCAACGCCCGAGAGAATCAAGAGATGCATAGGTTTCATAACCCTTTACAGTCAACTCATATTTATTGAATGACGGAACATTGTCATTTATAACAACATAAGGTCTGCCCGAATATGCAGGAATTTCTGATAAAACAGCCTTACTGTTATCATCACCAACGCTTTGAGGCTTGTTGAGCTTTTCAGTTTCCTTTTGGGTGGTTTTATCTTCAACCCTTTCGGTAGTTTCTTTAACCGCCGGATTATTAGTTATTGCTTCCTCGGTATCGCTTTCTGTTGCAAGTTCTTCAAGAGTTGTAATAATTTCCGTTGTAGTTTCAGTAATATTTTCAGAATTCTCACCTGAAAACGCAGGAATCAGAATCGCAAGCAAACCAAGAACCACAACAATTATTTTGGTCTTCTTACTCACTTTTTTACTTTTTTTCATTGTAATCACCTTGAGTAAATTTCTAATGTAATTTTATCGTGAGAATTTCCTCTGAATTCCTCTTTTTTTATTTTCTTAAAGCCCTCTGCCTTAAGGTCAACAGAGAAAAATAAATCTGCAGGGTATTTTCTGTTCCACTTAAAAACATAGAAAGCCTCAACATTTTCAGTTACAATCTCTTTATCTTCAACAAAGCAGAAATCCCCCTGATTTGCATTGTTTAAAAATTCATCATCGACAATAATATTTTCAGTATTCTCAAACTGTTTGGCAGAATAAGAATTCATCAAAAGCCTTGAATTTTCTGAAATTTCAAGCACCTTTTCTCTCAAAACGCAGTCCATACTCTGCCTTTTACCACAAAAACTCATACCGCCACTTTTGTCCGTGCAAAGTATAATATTCAAACCAATCACTCCTAATAATAAAAGTAACGCTATTTTTATCATCCCTGCATTAATTACAATGTTGACAAATCTGTAAAAGAATAATATAATATAAGTACAAAGGAGCTATCCCGTAGACGGTTAGCCCCTAATATCAGTGAAAATAATCGCCAACTTTAGAGGAGTGGGGCGGTTATTTTTTTAATGCTAAAATCAGTGCTAATATAAGTACAATTGTAATTATGGTTGCATATTCCATCAGCATCACCCCCTCATATAGAGAGGGCAAATGTCCTCCCATAAATGAAAGGGCTAACCGCCTACCGTATAGGACAACTCCTAAGGGAACAAAAGTTCCGTTTTTATTCTATCATACTTTTCAAAATTGTCAATTATTTGTTATCAACAATAAAGCAAAACACACGCAGAGCCTTATATAATGTTCGGAAGCGAAGCTTCCCCGACATACACCGCAGGTGTATATCATGTTTTCGCAGAAAATATATCATAAACCTTGTTTATATCATATTGCGTCAGGCAATATATCATTAAATGATATTCGCTTTGCGAATGATATACCTTCGGCATGATATACCCTTTCGGGTATGATATATTTCGCTTCGCAAAACATTATTTAAAAATCTCCAAGCTCTTATCTAAAATATTGTTCATCCTCGCAATAGCCACCCCATAATTCACCATAGCCACGCCCTGCTCTCTTGCAAGGCTCATTCTATGCTTCATTTCCTTTTCGTTAAGGGTGCAGCCGCCGCAATGAACAACAAGTGAAAAATCGCTTAAATCCTGAGGAAATTCTCCACCTGATGTAAATAAAAATTCAGGATCTGCACCTGTGAATTTCCTAATCATATTTGGAATTTTAACTGTACCGATATCGTTGCATTGTCTGTGATGGGTGCAACCCTCACTTATAAGAATTTTGTCACCATCCTTGATTTCTGCTAACTTTTCTGCACCGTTTATAAGTGTTGAAAGCTCACCCTTGTACCTTGCCATAAGAATTGAAAATGATGTAAGCAAAATATCATCGGGCACAATTTTTGAAACCTTTCCGAAAATCTGTGAATCGGTAATAACCAGCTTCGGTTTCTTTACAAGAGACTGCAAGGTGCTTTCCAATTCTGTGTCCTGACAAGAAACAACAACACAGTTAGCATCCAACAAATCGCGTATTGTCATCTGCTGAGGCAGAATAAGTCTGCCCTTTGGCGCAGCTTCATCAATGGGTATAACAAGCACAACAATGTCGCCCTTTTCAACCAAATCAGAAACCACATATTTTTTCTTTTCGGCAGTTTTTGAAAGACTGCCGATTTTTTCTTTCAGCTCAAATATATTGATATTTTCTGCCGCGCTTACATAAATTTCATTATCCTTTAAATCTGCTTTTTCAGTCAGTAGCTCACATTTGTTAAAGGCAATAATATATGGAGTATTTCTCTTTTTAAAAGCCTCAATTAACTCTTCGTCCCCATCTGAAAGCCCGTTTAAAGAGTCAACAACAAGTATTGCCACATCGGTTTTTGCAAGGATCTCATTAGTCTTTTCCACTCGCATTTCACCAAGGTAGCCTTCATCATCATAGCCCGGGGTGTCAATTATAACAACAGGGCCTAAAGGCAGTAATTCCATTGCCTTTTTAACAGGGTCTGTGGTTGTTCCCTTTACATCGGAAACAACCGAAAGACTTTGTCCCGTAACTGCATTTACAAGGCTTGATTTACCTGCATTTCGCATACCGAAAAAGCCTATATGCACTCTTTCGCCAGAAACAGTTTCATTCAAACTCATAGATTTTCACCTGCTAAATTAAAATCTGAAATCACGTCTGTTGGAATTTTTAATATCGCAAATGTTGCTTTCCGCAATCTCTCTTACCTTGTCTTTTGGTATCTTCTTAAGCTCATTTTCAATAAGCTTATATCCGATTTCCTTTGTTTCAGGTGAAGCATAGTCCTCAAGGTATTCTGTAAGAGTCATAAGAGCGTTGGGATGGCAACAGTTAAGAATCTGACCTGATTTACAAAGGCTCATAAAGCGGTCACCTGTTCTGCCCTCTCTGTAGCAAGCAGTGCAGAATGATGGAATATGTCCGTTTTCCATAAGCCAACGCACAACCTCATCAAGAGTTCTCTGGTCAGAAACATCAAACTGCTCGGAATCGTGGGGGCGCTCTTCTTCTGTATAACCGCCAACAGAGGTTCTTGATGCACCACTGATTTGTGAAATACCGAGATGCAAAGCCTCTCCCCTTACCTTCTCGCTTTCACGGGTGGAAATAATCATACCTGTGTAGGGAACTGCAATTCTGATACAAGCAATAATTTTCTTGAACATTTCGTCACTGATGCCGTTGTCGAATGTGTCCGGGTCAATATCGTCTGCTCTCTTAAGTCGAGGAACACTTATAGTGTGAGGACCTACACCATGCACTGCCTCAAGATGCTCTGCGTGCATAAGAAGACCAACAAATTCGTACATATATCTCTCAAGTCCGAAAAGCACACCAAGACCAACGTCATCAATACCGCCCTCCATAGCTCTGTCCATAGCCTCGGTATGATAATCATAATCGTGCTTTGGTCCTGTGGGGTGAAGCTCAAGGTAGCTTTCCTTGTGGTATGTTTCCTGGAAGAGAATGTATGTACCGATACCTGCATCCTTAAGCTTTCTGTAGTTTTCAACAGTAGTTGCAGCAATGTTTACATTAACTCGTCTTATTGCACCATTTTTGTGGTTAACGCTGTAAATGGTTTTGATACATTCAAGAATATATTCAATGGGATTATTTTTCGGGTCTTCACCTGCTTCAATAGCAAGTCGCTTGTGACCCATATCCTGAAGAGCAATAACCTCTGCCTTAACCTCTTCCTGTGTTAATTTTTTACGGGCAATATGCTTGTTTTTCAGGTGATACGGGCAGTAAACACAACCGTTCACACAGTAATTTGAAAGGTAAAGAGGTGCAAACATAACAATTCTGTTGCCGTAAAAATCCTGCTTAATCTGATTAGCAAGCTTATACATTTCCTCAACCTTTTCGGGAATATCACAAGCAAGAAGCACCGCCGCATCTCTGTGAGAAAGCCCTGTACAATGAAGACCGTTCCCCTCTTTTTTAGGCTTTGCCTTTTCAAGAATACTGTCAATAAGCTCAACATTATTCTTGTTTTCCTCTGCATATTTTATAGTTTCGAGAATTTCACCATCGTTGATAAATTCCTCTGCTTTGAGTGATTTAACATCATAAATTGCCATAATAAAAATTCCTTTCTAAATTGTAAAAGTATTGCGAAGCCTATCCCTCTTTTTTCGTAAAACGAAAAAGGAGGGGGGACCACGCCTTTGGCGTGGTGGGTGGTACTATTTAATAAACTCTACCACAACGTCTTTTCCCAATTCTTCTGCTCGTTCTTTACAAATATCAGTAATTGAAACCGCAATATTTTTTATAGATTTATTTATATCGCTGTTATAAAACCTAAAAATTTTATAGCCTTTCCGCTCAAGAAAAGCAGTTCTTACATTTTCATATTTTTCATTTTCGGGCATATAGTGTTGCTCACCATCAACCTCTATGATTAATTTTAGTTTCGGACAACAAAAATCAACAATATAGTTTTCGATTACTCTTTGACGAAGAAATCGAGGGCGTATATTTTTGAGTATAATGTGCCATAATTTGTTTTCTTCTTCAGTAGGTTCTTTTCGCATTTTATGGGCACGCTCTACCAATACTTTTTTATCTTGCATAAAGTTACTCCTTTTTGTACCACCCACCATTGCCGTTGGCAATGGTCCCCCCTCCTTTTTGCAAGCAAAAAAGAGGGATAGGCTTCGCAGTACTTTTACCTGATGCGAAGCTCTCTCCGCATTCACTTCGCATCTCCTCTTGAAACAACAACTTTATATCCTATACTTATCATTTTGTTTTCAAGCTTTTTTATTTCTTCTGCGCTTTCTGCTCCTGTAGATAGCTTATTATCATAAAGCTCATATTTCTTCCGAACAGAAGCGGGTGAAAGATTCGGCATAACAACATTTGCGCCTGAGAGAATTCCTTTTTCTCTGCCGTCATCCTTAACTGTACCCAGAGCCGTTGTGGCAGGAAGAAGAATATTCGGATGTATTAATCGAATTATAGAAAGCAGGTAGCAGGTCAAATCAGCATCCCCTGCGGTTTCATTCTTGAAAACCGTATCTTTATGTGGAATGAAAGGGCCTATTCCGCACATATGGGGCTTAAATTCTTCAATAAATTTCAAATCCTTTGCAATATGCTTTGCAGTCTGGTAAGGCGCACCCACCATAAAACCGCAACCTACCTGATAGCCTATTTCCTTAAGATTTTCAAGACATTCCATTCGGTTTTCAAAGGACATATTTTCGGGATGAAGCTTCTCGTAAAGCTCTTTATCTGCAGCTTCGTGACGGAGTAAATATCTGTCTGCCCCTGCATCAAAAAGTCTTTGATAGCTTTCCCTTGACCTTTCCCCGAGAGACAGCGTAACCGCACAGTCGGGGAATTTCTTTTTAATCTCGCCGATTAAATTGCAAAGGATTTCATCGGTATAGAATCCGTCTTCCCCACCCTGCATAACGAAGGTGCGAAATCCCAATTCGTAACCCTCAACACAACACAGCATAATCTCTTCGGGAGTAAGTCGGTATCTTTGACAATTCTCATTACCACCTCTGATACCGCAATAAAAGCAGTTGTTTTTACAAATGTTGCTGATTTCAATAAGACCACGAATAAAAACAGAATTATCGTAAACAGATTTGCGAGCCTGTTCTGCATTTTCCTTTAAATATTGCGCAATTTCAGGAGAATACCCCTCAACCAACTTCTCATACTCGGCAAGTGTAAGAGAATGAGTTTCTACAAGCTTTTGCGCAATATAAAAAACATTACTCATCGCTCATCACATTTGAAAGCACAGTTTTTGCGCTTATTCCATTAAGATTTCCGATTTTACCGCTTAAGGCGGAAATCACATCCTGAGGAGCATCAATAGCAACGCTGATAATGTTAATTTCCCTTTGCCGATAGGGAATTCCCATTCTGCCTATAATATATTCACCATAATTGTGCAAAATTGTATTAAGCTCTGAAACAGATTCACCATTTTCAACAATAATGCTTATAACGCCAACTCGAGAAGCCATAATTCACCTTCTTAATAATTTAAATGCAAAATGCAAAGTGCAAAATTCAGGGTCTGCGACGCAATTATAAGTAAAGTTTTCGTCAACCTTTTTCAAAAGGTTGTAGGGTCAAGGGGCAACGCCCTTTGTCGCATTCCGCAGAATGCGAAACACCTTGCCTTCAATAGCGCAGGAAGGTAGGCAAAACAGTCCGGTGTGACTGTTTTGTCGTAGGAAACCCTCGCCGGGGGTTTCCTGTTGTCGCAAAGCGACAATTATAATGATTGTAGTGTATAGAAATGCAAAAGACATTTCACTAAAGCCGATTTTATCGGTTTTAGCCAAAATTGAATGTTCGCAAGCATAACTTCCCCGAAACTCTTCACTTTATTTCGCAAAAAATAAAACAACCGCACCCTGACAGAAAGGTACGGTAAATTAGCAAATAGCTGTTAGCAAATAGCATTTAGCACTTAAATATGTTTGGAAGCGAAGCTTCCCCTCACCTCTTCACTCTTCACTATTCACTCTTAACTTAATCTTCCGTCCCTTATTTTCAGGAGATACCTCCCCTTCACGTCAGGTACATTTTGTAAATTAATTATACAATATATTTTTAAAATAATCAATGAATAGAAAGTAAATTATAGAGAAAAATATAACCAACATATATAAGTAACGCGAAGCCTATCCCTCTTTTTTGCTTGCAAAAAGGAGGGGGGACCATTCTACAATGGGTAAATTCTCTGATTATGTAAAATCCGAGCAGTTTTGTTCTTTTTTACAAACAGTTCGAACGGAATGGTGGGTGGTACCTCTGTACTGCTTTCCATAACTTTGTACCACCCACCGCTAACGCGGTCCCCCCTCCTTTTTCGTTGCACGAAAAAAGAGGGATAATAAACGCACTAAATTTACACTTAGGAGAAGCTTATGGATTCAAAAAACTACCAACAATTAGTCAGCAACACCACCCCAAAATCCCCGCTTCTGAAGGATTGCATTTTTGCCTTTCTTTTCGGTGGCTCAATCTGTTGCTTCGGTCAGCTTTTAAAAACAGTTTATACAAATATGGGTTTAACCGAAGACGAGGTAAAGCTAGCCGTTCCCACAACAATTATTATAATTACTGCCATTCTCACAGGCTCGGGTCTGTTCGCTAAAATTGCCAGATATGCAGGGGCAGGTACTGCCGTTCCCATTACGGGCTTTGCAAACTCCGTTGTTTCCCCTGCAGTCGAATTCAGCGCAGAAGGCAAAATTCTCGGCACGGGTGCAAAAATGTTTAACCTTGCAGGACCTGTTATTGTCTATGGTTGCTCTGCTGCAAGCCTCTACGGACTCATTTATTATTTGTTTTTGAAATAAATATTATTGATTTAATTATCTGTATGTGATATATTCAGTACAGATAATTATTTTTTTAACAAAGGGGTATTTGACTATGAGCAGAAATGCAATTTACGGTGCAGGCTCACTCGGCACTGTTTTAGGCGCATATATCACTAAAAACGGCGGTCAGGTTGACCTTATTAACAGAAACAAGGCTCACGTTGAAATTCTCAACACAAAGGGTGCAAAAATCATCGGTACTGTTGATATGACCGTTCCTGTCAAGGCTATCACTCCCGAGCAGATGGAAGGCAAATATGATGTTATTGTGCTTCTCACAAAACAGCTTTTCAATAAAGATGTTGTTACAATGCTTAAGGATTTCCTTAGCGATGACGGTGTTATCGTAACTCTTCAGAACGGTATTCCCGAGCCCGGTATTGCAGAAATCGTTGGTGCAAATCACACAATGGGTTGCGCAGTTGAATGGGGCGCAGCACTTATTGAGCCGGGTGTTTGCGAGCTTACATCCGCACCCGACAGCCTTTCTTTCCATATGGGCAAATTAGACGGCATCACAGATGAACAAGTTAAAATGGTTAAAGACCTTTTAGAGCTTATGTGTCCCGTTCATGAGGAAGAAAATCTTATGGGCGCTCGTTGGTCAAAGCTTCTCATTAATGCCACTTTCTCAGGTCTCGGAACAGTTGTGGGCGGCGTTTTCGGTGATGTTTCAGAAGATAAGGATGCCCAGAAGGTTGCCATCCGTTGTATGAAGGAATGTATTGATGTTGGCCACGCAACAGGTACAGAATTTGCACCTGTTCAGGGCAAAAACATTGTTGGTCTTTTCTATTACAAAGGCGCTCTCAAACGCGCTTTAGGTTGCAAGCTTCTTCCTATTGCAATGAAAAAGCACAGACTCATTGAACCCTCAATGCTTCAGGATTTGAAAAAAGGCAAGCCCTGCGAAATCGATGCTATCAACGGCGTTGTTTGTGAGTTCGGCAGAAAGCATAATATACCCACTCCCATTAATGACAAAATCGTTGAAATCATTAAGAAAATCCAGAACGGTGAATTAAAAGCCGAAAAAGCAAATATCAGACTTTTTGATAATATCCTTTGAATTTAAAAGCTCTGCAACCCCTTGAAAATGCAAAACATTTCAAGGGGTTGCGTATTTTTTTTGCCATTTTTACAAATAATATAATCAAAACTTATTTTAAGGAAGATTTTATGCCACAGAGAATGGGAAAATTCACAATAAATTTAACAAACACTCCCTCAATTATCGGCTATGGTGCAGTGGTTGGCAAAAAGGAAGCAGAGGGACCCTTGGGTCAATGCTTTGATAAAGCCTGCAATGACGCTTTTTTCGGAGAAAAGACCTTTGAAAAGGCAGAAACAAAAATGCAAAAGCTGACAATTGAAACCGCAGTGAAAAAATCAGGGCTTTCAAAAAGCCATATTCAGATTGCCTTTGCAGGTGACCTTTTAAATCAATGCATCGGCTCGTCCTTTGATATGAGGGATTTGGGCTTCCCATTTGCAGGGCTTTATGGTGCTTGCTCAACAATGGCACTCTCCCTTGCCCTTGCAGGAATTTTTGTAGATTCAGGGGCGGTAAATACTGCCCTTGCTGCCGCATCCTCTCATTTCTGCTCAGCAGAAAGGCAATACCGCTTCCCTCTTGAATACGGTGGTCAGCGAAGCCCCGCAAGTCAATGGACAGTTACGGGTGCAGGGGCAGCAGTTGTTGCCCAGTGCAAAGAAAACACCCCCCACATAGAGCAGGTAATAATCGGCTCTGTAAGGGATTTGGGAATAACTGATGCTAATAACATGGGTGCAGCAATGGCACCTGTTAGTGTTAAACTAAGACCATACCAAAAGGTATGGTTTTTTACACAAACTATTTACGAAAGGAGAATGTTCTACAAAAAAAACGCTTAACGTATCTATTCTTATTTAATTAATCGCTTGTTAAACAAAACTAGTAACAATTGTATCTCATACTATACAATAATATATTAAATGGTATACAATGTCTTACTTAACCCAAAATATAAAACAAGATTAAAAGCGCACACGGACAAATTAGTGTTTAATCAAAAGACCTCGGTAAATTACCGAGGTCAAAATTTAATTTTGTTCTCTTAATTCTAAAATCAAACGAGCAAAAGTTATCGTGAGGTTCGCTATCACATACAGATAGATCACAAAAAAACTAAGCCCATTTTTTATAGTGAGATCAAAAATTATCGAAAGAAATAAAAGTGTTACGCTACTACCTATAGAAGCTGTATATTTGGGCTGTCTTATAAGCTTTAAAACATTAGATATTGTTGTACTTTTTAAATTCTGGAACTTATCCAATAGCCACTCTGAACCAAGAGTTCCACCTATGCCAGCACCAATATTTACAATACTTGCAATTATTACTTCAACTGAAAAATCAAATTTTACACTAAAAATAGAATAATTTCTAATGACAAGCGTAGAAGATGAAACACCTAAGAAGCATATAATTAGAAGCACACCAAAAACTTTATTAAATTTGTTTTTACCAATTGAGTTATATGCGATTAAATTTATTATCCCAAAGGCAAACAAATGCGGTGATGCATCTGTCAAAAACAAGAAGAGCGGAAAGGCTATAACCGGGAAAAAAGCAAACATATATGTTTGAAATTTTTGTATTGATTGATTAAACTCCGGGGTTCTAACGGGATATATTCTTGCATACATTAAAGTATAGAGTAAACAAATATACAAACTATAGCATACCGCAAAGAAAAATGTATCAAGATTTTTAAAAATCAATCCTCGAATTTCAGATGAAAAGAAAATGTAGACTACAATAAAAAGAATTACAATAACAATTGACATTACAGTAAACTCAAAGTTTTTCATCCATTTTCCTTTTCTCAAAAAGAGGTAATATGTAAATACAACAACAAAATTTATAGCAATTAAAAGAAAACTACTCAAGCTCCCTTTAAGACCATTAACACAAAACATCGCAACGCAGAGCGGCGTTGTAATTATTGGAATAGGGCGAAAAAGCAAAAAATCACGTTTACGATACAACCTATTCTTTGATAAGATTATTAAATGAAAACTCGATGTACTGAAACCGTATATTAATAACATTATACAGTTACACAGCAGCATAGCAAAATTTTTAAACAAATGAAACTGTAAAATTATTGCTATTAAATTTAAAGCCACCATAAATATATAGAGTTTTTTTGTGCCATTCTTTTTTTTGAAAAAACAATGATAAATTTTTTTCATGCTTTTAGCAAAACCTATATTACCACACCATACTTTTACTGTTTCACTGTATATAATGAACACTATTTCATTAAATATCATTAAGCAATAAACTAGTAGTATTTGAAATTTATCGTCAGCGTACCATGGACTACTTTTCATAAACAGAAAAAATGGCATGAGGAAGGTAACTGTCGAAATAGTAATTAACATTATCGTATTAATTACATGGCTATACATTTGATTTTGTTTCATGGGAATTCCTCCAAATTAATAAAGTTATGACATATTAGTTCAGCCTGATTTATAAATCAAGACTTAAATAATTTAGATATTATGAGCACTACCTAAATTAAAATAATTACAGCAATATTAAATTTTCAGAAATCTTTTTTTCATTTATGTTAATTCATTTTTCTAATCACCACCTATACCATCCCCCTAATTCGCTCATTTTTCTCCTAAAATTCATCTAATCTGAATATATCGCAAAAAATCAGAATTGTAAATAGTTTTTTGGGATTTAAAATCATAAAATTAAAACTTTGGTTACTATTGTTAGATTCTTGTCATTCTTTTGGTAACTTTTAAACAATTGCTTTTACTTTAAGATGGTGTTATAATATTAGGAAAAACTGGAAAGGGTTGTTAAAGTGAAGGATGACAACAAAAAATTTCTCTTAACTTGTGACTTTTCCAAACGTGTAAGAAAAGTTATGGAAAGCCGTAAAATAAGTTTAGATATGTTACATACAATTATTACACAAGAAGTCAATTATGATATCACCAAAAGCAATTTAAATTTATATATAGAAAGATTACCAAATGTTAACTTTTTAATTGCTTTGAGCAAAGCATTGTCGATATCAGCCGATTATCTTTTAGGTATAGATGAAACTCAATCACCTAATTCATCTTTTGATTATTCCTACAAATCACATCGCTATGAGAAATATGTAGGTAAGTATAATTTTTATTTTTATCCTACTGTCAATAACTCGCCTGAAAAAGTAAACTGTGCAAGTTTTGAAATAAAAGAAACAGAAGACTACTCAAAATATTATGCTATATTAAATATAACCACCGATGAAAATGACACAAAAAAATACAGTGGTCATTTTATCTTATCAGAAATTTATGATGTCGGATATATTACATTAAGAGCCGATAAAATCGGTGAAATGGTATATTTATCCTTCTGTGATCCTAATGTAATCGGAGATAAGGTTAATATAAAAACTGTTCTAGGAGCTATGTTGTCCACATCATCAGGTGACAGCAAAAGAGTACCCGTAATGTCCCGATTTTTATTGGTAAAAGAAAATATATCAAACATAAATATGGATGTAATTAAAGCAAACTTGTTACTTAATAGTAAATATATTCCAATATCAAAAGATGCTTTACTAGTCGCAATTGACAACTCAACAATTTCGCAAACTCGGAAACAAGACATTATAAAACGTTTGTTATCTGCATTTCAACCCAAAGAAGTTATGTATATTGAAGAATCTTATGTACTTAATACGTTAGGAAATGACTTGGATTTATCTTCTTCCGATACGACTGATTTAATCAACAACATAAGGCTCAAATCTATTTCGAGTGCAAATAATAAATTAAATAAAAGTATTGATGCACGAATATTCAGCAGTATAAAAGATTAAGTAAATATAGCGATAAGCCAAGTGGGTATTGTGAAACAATTTCACAATACCCACATTTTATTGCCATATAAACGTATTCACCTATCCTCTATAGTTGGTCCAGCTCTTCACGATAAAATATATTCTTATCTATCCTAAACCACTTACATGTTTTGCAACGTTTCAAAATGGCAATCCAAGAATTCTATAAAATCGCATAAAACTTGAGCTGCATTATTTATTGCTAAACTATGGAATTCATCATTTTTTACATGGTTAGCATTGTCCGATATTCCTCTAATAGTGAAAACACCATACTTGGTTTGGTGTCTTTCATAGTCTGCTAAGTAAATTCCTGCAGCTTCCATTTCTATACCATCAATTTTGTCATTAAAAGTTAATATATCTTTTAAAACCTTACTATCGTCACACGCGAAAACTGTATTGTCAGAAATAACTTTACTATTTAATACCTTATAATCATTGTTCTTCTCGTTCATAATACGTATAAACAATTGTATTAATCCGATATGATTACCAGGAATATGGTATGTTGTTGCTCTTAACTGCATTTTATCGTTAGTTTCTTTTTTCAATGTTGCATCGACAATTTCTGATGGAATAATAACATCCCCAAGATTAATTTCTTTAGGGTTACAAGTTCCTGCTATTCCAACAAAAACAACATAATCAGGTCTAAAATGAACCAAGCTTGCATAAGCATTAGCCGCAGATGTATTTCCTTGCTCACTTTTAGTCAAAATAATCTTATGCAATACGCCTGAACGATTGATCGTACCCACATCAATTAATCTATGGTTTTCACTTTCATCGAATTGTGGTTCTAAATCAACATTGAATTTATTTTTTATAGCATTTATTATTCCTGATCGTTCATTTTCTTTAGCACAAATAAGACCAATGGTTAATCCGTTTTTAGAAGGTTGTAAAATGTTTTTTCCTTTTTCAAGATACATAATATTAAAATCCTTTCTTGATAAATCAGAATATGCATCGCTTGTTATTGTTGTTTTTTCTAACTGTTCGACATATTCTTTTTTAAAATTTAATGAGTTTTCTGATAAAATAACAAAATGACTGTTTATTGTTTCCAGTTCATTCTTAAAGTTATGATACCAATCCCAAAAACTTATAGTGTTAGCCGACGTAGTACAAGAAGCAAATCGATAAGGTGAACAGGCACCATTTAGGTCAAGAACAGTACATATATTGACCTCATTTTTAGTATTCAACGTACACTCTAAGTACAAAGCTAAATTAACTAAGGCCTCATCCGATTTGTATCCACGTGTCATAATTAGTGTTTTGTCTTCACTACATTGATAAATGAGTTCAACTTCATTCTTTTTATCATTTATCTTTTTTTGACGCTCTTTAACTATTTTTATAATATTATTTTGCAAGTAATTATTAATACTATTACCACAGGAATCAATAACAATAACATTAGGATATTCAACAGGTGCTTCAATTTCCCCTCTATTGTTTATATATTTGCATCCAACTGCAGTAAATGTTTTAGCACGTTGATTAATGTTATCCAAATGCGATAGTATGTTATCAATATCAACAAATCCACCAGAAAGAACAATCTTAGCATAATCAATGGCTTTTTGATAGTTTAAAATATTTTTCAATATTGCAAACTTCTCAAGCTGTTGAATATACTTGTTTATGTCTTCTTTGAGTAGTTCAGCATTTGCTGCATTTTCAATTAGTTTGCTATTTGTAAAGTTCTGAGTATTCACATTTAGCTTTATAAGTTCGAAATATGCTGCAACCGCTGATTTTCTTTTTTTGTCGTTAAATTCTTTTACAATTGCTATTTTCTGTTTTTGGTTTATAGGTGATTTGTTATTTATTTCTTCTTTAAGTTCAAAAAAGTAATTATAAACCCCCGATTTTCCAATGTGTTTATTAAAAATCATTAATTCAATAACTCTATGTAAAAGTCCATACTGTAAAATAAAAATAGCAGCCTGATTTATTAAACTGTTTATATCCTCAGGAACTTCCTCTTTTATACTTGATAATTTTATGTCCCAGTAACGCACAAATTCATCAAAAAAGTGCTCTGTTTCAACATTTCCTGGATTACTGTTTTTTACTTTTTCTATTATTTTTCGTGGTAAATCGGACATGTAACTTTCCCATTTCATATAACCACTATTTTGAGCAGTAAAAAGATTATTTTTTCTAAAAGAAACAATAGTATTCATTGCATGCCAATTATCATAATTATGTTTGATAGCATAGTCGTAAAAAGAAAAATTATCAAGAATAACTTGGACCTCTGCAAGTAGGGCAGGAATGATCTGATCATGACCGAATGTTGCATTGAGTAACACCAAGTCTGTTTCTGTTATTATTTTTTTATCATATAAATATCCAAGAACTTGAGCAATTCGTTTTGCTACTTTACACCGCCCAGGAGCTTCTATATCAGTATGCTCCTCAACAAGTTTATCTGCAACATTCTTTTCTATATAGTACACAGACAAATCCTTACTACGTCCTATGGTTTCGGTTAATAGCTTTTTTGAAACTAAAACATCTTTCAACCAGCTTGCTTTGGAGTCTGATGTTAATATAGGCAAAGAGTTATATGCAGTTTTACTATTCTCCACCATTGCTGTTGTACCATGAAGATAATATGTAATTTTTATGAAATCACGTTCTTGAGAATGAATTGTTTTATAATCATATTTTTCAAATATATTGTCATGAAGACCAAAACGAATAAATGTAGTTAATAATTTTTCTAACAGAAGTGAGGGAACCGAATCTCTTGAAGTTATTTCAAGAAAACAATTCAACATATATGTGATTTGTTTTGCCTCAACATCTGTAAAAATAACATCTTCTCCGTGCCGATATGCTCTAACGACTTTATTCCCTTTTATGTAAGTAATTGGAACTGCAATACCGGTATCAATAGCCAAATCAAGGAAAATTGAAACAACAAAAGAACTTTCGTTAATATTATTGAGACACTTAACAAGATCTTTGTAAGTATAACCTTTTTCAAGTCGTGCCATAATGCTAGTGTATTGTTCTAAACTGAAAATTCCCTTACCATATTTTTTGGCTAATTCGCGAGCATAAATTTCCTTTTTTCTGTAAAGTTCCATGAACTTGCTTGACAAAACATCATATATAAACAAAGAGTTGTTTTTTTCTTGCTCAGTTCCATTTGTTGACACTATAGTATTAAACTTTGGCGATGTTATACTCAATGTTTTTGTGTAAGAAAGGTGATTATAAAACAAGATTTTTATAAGTTCTACTACTTCAGGTGTAAAAATATATCTTACTCTTTTTTCCATCGGAGAATATATACCGTTTTCAGTAGCATTTTTTGCATCGAAATCTATATCAAAGAAGAAAACCTGCATTAAAAAGTGAGCAACGATAAATTGAATTAATCTAAATTTAGACTCATATGTAGGCATTTCTTGTTGGATAATCTGACGTTCTGTTTCTCTCTGGAAAAAGTGCTCTATTATTTGATCAATCTCAGTTTTTGAAATTTCATCAAAAATTGCAAACGGTAAAAATAAAATACTATGCTGAGTTGTTTTTCGTATTCGTTTTTTTATATATGTTCTTACTTTTAATACACATCTATTTTCTAAATTCAAACCAGTAAGAATCGCTAAATTTTCATATATTTTTTTAGGCGGAACAAACGTTAAAGACTCATATTCGCTTTTTATACTTTTGGGAGATGTTTTACTACTAGCGTAACTATTTGAAATGTGAGATGTTGATGTAACATTAAAAACCGGCCAAGAAGAGTTTATTATTTGATTTAGTTTTGATTCTTCAATTTTGTATTCTCCATATAAAGGGAAATCTATATCATATGGTCTAGGTATTGTTGAAAGTGCTTTGACAATATCGTAACACATTTGCATGCATTTCTCATTAGTGTTATAGTAACAGGGTTTTATTAGATATGACTCGTTATTTGAGTTTGTTAACATATCTGGATTAAACCACTTTTCATTTATAGATAAAACAAAGACCTTTACTTTACTGACCCCTGCTTTTTCAAGTTTGTTTATAACTTTTTTCAATGTAGTTCCTGAAACTAGTGCATCATCAATAACCGTAACACTTTTACCGTTTAACCATGTTGTATCCATGTCAAGAATCCTATCGGAAACAACTACACCATTTAAATGCGCTAATTTGACCTCACACAAAAAATCCACAAAACAAATTGCTTTTCTTGCCATAACCAAAAAAACATCAGATTCTAATTTTTTTGATGAAATTTCTTTACCGAACTCAATTATATGTTTACGAGTTTCATCATCAAAATTATTTAAAAAATCTATCGCTCTGTAGTCTGTTGTCATTCTTAATATCTCCTTTTGTGGTTATACTTTTAATATACAAAATTTCAAATAAAAATGGAGGGACCAATAATGTTTAGTCAAAATTTTTTTGAAAGGATTAAAACGCACAATCAAACTATCAATATAATAAATTCAATTATACGTGATCTCGAAAAAGATGTAATCTCGTACGTTAAAACTCATCCCGATGTTTGCCTGTATTTTTACGATACGACTGTTATAGATACGTATACCTTTTTTGATCTCTCGTATCCTCAAATACATTTTACACTTTACCCGTTTAGAACTACGCTTTATTATAAGGATATTATAAAGCAGCTAAACGGCGAAGAAATTTCACATTCAAATACAAAAAAAATAATTGAAGAATTAATTATAAAATCTATCAGTTTCAGTTAAGTTATTACACTATGTTGAAAACTTTATTGATTTACATACATCAAGTGTAAGTTATTTTTTTGTAAATTCTAGAATCTTATTGTTGAAAAATGGTAATATAAAATTTGATAAAACAAAAACAATTGCATAAATAAGAATGCGCTCTTCAAAACCCATAACGAGGATTTCTCTATTAATAAAATCGAAAAAATAAGACAGAATAGTTTCAATTAAATTAATTATGGTACTTATTTGGGTGTTCCTAACTTTTTTTATTGCCTCGTTGCTTTCTTCTTTCCTTTTTTTATCAGATAAATATAATAATATGGCAATATACCCTACTATAAAAATAGACGGTGATGTAATAGCTGAGATAAAAAAAATACAACCAGATAAATCATTTAAACTTGTTATATTACCGTCTGTATTTTGGGTTTGTATCGTAAAAATAAAAACAATAATTATTAGAGGTAACATTACTGTTAAAAAACTTAATAATTCATTTGATACTAAAAAGTCATAGGATAAAGAGTAAAAAAAACTGCCTAATATAGCAAAAACATTAATTTGTACAATTTTCTTAAATTCAACAACAGAAACTATATATTCAATCTGTTCTATTCTGTGGTACTCAATTATTATTTTTATTATACAACATATTAATATTAGTAAAATTGCAAATAAACATAAGTTCATAATTCAAGATCACACCATTATTTTTTATACAAATCCAAGACCTTATAACAATTTTAGCATAGTTCATTATCATTGTTATAACTCTCAATACTCTTAGTCAACTCCTCTTTTTCTTCAGGAGTTAGTTCTCCGAGTGGTTTGAGTAAAAGCTTGGCTGCTTTAGATGCATAAAATAGCAATTCTATATTTTCTTTATGTAATGGGTTTTCACTCATTCGCATCCTAGTTGGTTTTTTAAGATAAAAGCAGTAAAAGAAAACACAAGTTTTTTAAACATCTTAAATGCACTTCCATATATATATGACAAAAAATTCAAAATACTTCACAAAAATTTTCAAAAATATTTAAATTCGTGAAATTCGACAAAAAACGACACCGTGTTTCGTGTATCTACGACAATACATCACCTTAAAACAGACTATATCAACACTCATATAACAAGAAAAGCTAATTACTCTTCTAATCCACTTTCTAATAAATCTTTAAGAATGTTTTTTAAAAAAGTTTGCGTATCTTCATGTCCACTACCATAAAAGCTATTAGCAATAACTATATCCCTAAACAATTCATCATTTTCTTTCATATCAGGATTTTGGTTATTTGGATATAAAGCTTCAATATTTCTTTTAATTTCACAATCGCCAGATGCATCAAACATAAAAATATCTGCTTCACCTTTTGAGGCGTTCTTTTCAAAATAAGTTTTTTTGCTTTGGTTACTCGAACCAATAAGTATAGCACCTACATAAATACAATTAAGAAAATCATCTAGTTTTTCAATAGTTATGTTTTCTTGAGATCCTTTTTGAAATTTGAAAAAACACAACATTTTCCTGTGGTCGAACTCTTTTTTGATAGTCAAAATTATCTGTTCGAAATTATATACAGACATCTTTTTGTAGTGTTCTTCGATTATTATTTTTCCACTTGGTGTCATATGATGACCGTTCATTCCATTCAAAAAACCGATTTTTGTTTTATTACTACCTTTCGCTAATATGTCACTTAATTCTTTTACAAATGTATCTATTGTGTTTTCAGTTGTGCTAAGATATCCAGGTGCTGCAATTACAGAATACTCATAATTTGTTTTGGACATATACCAATACAAAATATTATTAACTTTTCTATCTCCTACATCTTCTCCTTTTGATTTTGGTAAATATGCTATGTATAACATTTTAACACGTCCTTTTTAAAACTTCTTTTTGATTATATATTAATTTAATTCATCAGTATTTTTATAACTCTCAATACTCTTAGCCCACTCTTCTTTTTCTTCAGGAGTTAGTTCTCCGAGTGGTTTGCGTAAAAGCTTTGCTGCTTTAGATGCATAATATAGCAATTCTATATTTTCTTTATGTAGTGGGTTTTCACTCATTCTCATGCAAGTTGCTTTTTTCAAGATAAAAGCAGTAAATGAAAATACAAGTTTTTTAAACATCTTAAATGCACCTCCATATATATATGACTAAAAATTCAAAATACTTCACAAAATTTTTCAAAAATATTTAAAATCGTGAAATTCGACAAAAAACGACACCGTGTTTCGTACAACTACGACAACACGGTGCTTTTTTATATATCCCCATATGAAAGGAGTTGGTGATAAATATGAATCACCCGTAAAACCAAACAAAAAATAGGAGTTGATTTTAATGAATACAGGTAAAAAGCATCCGAGATTAATCGGTATGTCCCATCATGACGAAAGAGAACTAAACTCTATTGAAGAAGTTGCAAAATATATATGTGAAAAAGGTGTGTCAGGTGATGTAACAATTACATACGAAGACGGAACTCCGTTCTTAAACACCTTCGGAATATATATTGATAGGATTTCTGATATGGAGTATCGTTCAGAATTGTTAAAAGTCCTTATTCCTATGCAGAAAGCATTGGACGGCACAGAAGATTTTGGTGATCCCGATGACTCTGAAGATATGGGAATCGAAATGTAAAAGAGGTGAAATTTTATGAGCTCATTTGAGAATATGTCACGATATGCAGAACGAATGCAGAAGCAGTATCCCGAAGGTACTCGCCTTTTGTTGAACAGCATGAATGATCCTTACGCTCCTGTTCCACCCGGTACAAGAGGTACAGTTAACTTTGTAGATGATGCTGGGCAAATTCATATGAAATGGGATAACGGCAGAACACTTGCAATCGTTCCCAGTGAAGATGATTTCAGAAAGCTCAACGATGAAGAGTTGGCAGAGGAATCTGAAACTGAAAGCGAAACAACAGGTTTCAATCAGACCATGTAAGAAAGAGGTGTATAAAAACTAAATAATCAGAATGGTCGGATGCTATATGGCA
>JAZUOL010000060.1:0-64697 GCA_045604605.1 Acutalibacteraceae bacterium
CATCGCTTGCGATGGTGGTGGGTTGCCCCATTGCTTCTTTACATCGTTGATTAGACCGATGAAAAATAGCTATAAAGAAAGGAAATGACAATGGAGCTTAGTTACGATGCATTCATTTCCCAACTTTTTATTAAAGCTGCCCAAACGGGGACTCCGCTTGCAGGAACTTTTGAGCTGACCCCGCGTTGCACATTGGATTGCAAAATGTGCTATATACATAACAAAGCAAATGATATCGCTGTTAAAGAACAGGAAAAGCCAACTGAATGGTGGCTTGACCTGGCAAAGAAAGCCCAAGAAAAGGGAATGCTTCTTTTACTTCTGACCGGTGGCGAATGTATGCTGCGAAAAGATTTTGAAGAGCTTTACCTTGCTTGTAAGAAAATGGGCTTTTTGGTTTCTGTTAATACCAATGCAACTCTTATTGATGAAGAAAAAATCAGATTTTTTAAAGAGAACCCTCCTCAAAGGATGAACATAACTCTTTACGGTATGTCAAGAGAGACTTATGGAAGCCTTTGTGGTGTGCCTGAAGCTTTTGATAAAGTTATCCGGGCAATAAAATACCTTAAGGAAGCGGGAGTTAATTTAAAAATCAATTATACCGTAACACCGGAGAATAAGGATGATTTGTTAAGTGCATCGGATTTTGCCGATGAAATGCAAATTCCTTTTCAATGCGTTACATATCTTTTTCCGCCTCTTCGCACCTGTGAAAATTGTGGCGAAAGTAAATTTGCGTCGCATATCAAACATTCCGAATTTAAAACACGGCTTTCACCTGAAGAAGCGGCTGAAAAATCTTTTATTTTGCAAAAGCATCGCTTAGGCGATGAGTTTGATAACTTCCTTGAAAACCGGGGAAAAACCCAAAAATCATCTGATTACTTTGACGATTGTGACAAAGAAGGGGAAAAAATCAAGTGCCGAGCAGGTTCAACAACCTTCTGGGTTACCTGGGACGGCAGAATGACACCTTGCGGAATGATGAATGAGCCTGTTGCGGAAATCGGTAACGATTTCGAAAAGGCTTGGAAAAAAATCCACAAGGAAAGAGAAAAAATTATCCTTCCTGCCCAATGCAAAAATTGTCAGTATAAGCAGTATTGCGATGTGTGTGCCGCAATTGCTTATGCAGAAACCGGCAGATTCAACGGGGTTCCCGCGTATGTTTGCGAAAAAGCGAAAGCATACACAAAGCTTGCGGAGCAAGCTTTGTAAGTGGCAATTTGAAAGTGGCAAATGACAAGTTTCGGGGCAAAGCCGATTATAATTGCTGTGTGCAGCACCCGACACTGGCATCTGGCATCTGGCGACTGGCATCTAACCAAAAAAATAATAAGCTTCGGCTTTTTTATATAGATTCACGGTACGCATGAATGCGCCTCCTACATTGGAGTAACACAGGATCAGAACAATGTAGGGAACGGATTCATCCGTTCTGTAAAACAAGTAAATAATTTCATTGCATAAAATTGGAGGTAATGTTAATGAAAAAACTTATGAAAAAAATGAAAGGGAAAAAGGTATTGTCAATGCTTCTGGCATTGATAATGGTGCTTGCTACATGTACACCTGCATTTTCGCCAATAATTGCGAAAGCAGCATCCGAATATCCTGTTGAGCTTGGATTCAACAATCTTTTCATTTTTGAAGAGTGGGCAAACAACAAAAACTCAACCACAGTTGTTTTTGGTGGTGCAAAAGATGTCGGAACATTGACAACAGACCTTTCTGCCGGCAGCTTCAAACTCAAAAAAACCACCACGGATTCAAGTGTGTTCCAGGTGTACAACGGCCACGGTATGGATAAAACAAACTCTGTTAAAAACACAGATTACTATTCAATAGCTGTTGAGCCCAACACAACCTATTGCTTCTCTTACAACCTTGATAGTAACAATGGTGGGGATTCAATCGTTCCCTATCTGTTTATGTTTGACAGCGACATTTTGTGTAAGGTGATCTACGAAGCTCCCGGAGCTAATGCGGGTGCTAACAGCTTTATGTTCACCACACCCGCAGATGTTGCTCACATTCAGTTCCGTTTCACCCTCAATGCAGGCGGAATTGCTGAAACTGTTATCAGTAACATTTCGGTTACAAGGTGCGATCTTACGTTGGATAAAACCAACCTTTTTGTTTTTGATTCATGGGCTGACAATGGAAATTCCACACAACCTGCCAGTGCGTATGGTTTTGGTGATGGTACTATCACACCGGATAAAAACAGCAAAAGCATTACTGTGAATACCAACAAAAGTGATGACACAACAGGTATGCTTTTCTCAGGTTTTGTTCTCGGTAACAACGCCGGATATTACAACATTTCTGTTGATTCTAACTCCACTTATGTACTCAACTATAATCTCATCAACTCATTAAACCAAAGCTTTATAGATTTCGCTCCATATATTGTCAGATACGATAGCGCCGGCAACTTTATAGATTATGTTACGGGATGTGGCGCTTCAGGTTACGGACCGGGTTCATGTGTGTTTAAGACTACTGCCAATACACGCTATGTTCAGCTTGTGTTCACCAGTAATCACGGCAACCAGACATGGGAATTCCGAATTAACAATATCGAGCTTTTAAGAGCAACAGAAGTTAATGAAAATAAGATAACTCCAATTCGCAATGTTTATACATATGGCACAGGTGCAACCTACGGAACTCTTCCCACTCCCGCTGTCCCCCAAAACTATGTTTTTGCCGGCTGGAATACAAAGGCAGACGGTTCGGGTATGCGTATTACTGCCGATACACCTGTTCAGCCTGTGAGCTACACGGTTTATCCCAAGTTTGAGCCTGCTGTTGACAGCCTTACTGTCGAAACTGCGCCTACAAAAACAATTTATACCGTAGGCGAAAAGATAGACACAACAGGTCTTGTGCTTAAAGCAACCATCAAAGGTAAAGGTGACACAGACGGAGACGGTCAAGATGACTCATTTGACACAACCTTCAGAGTTTCATCAGGTTATTACTGCACACCAGAAGTTCTCAGTAGTGTGGGAACTCATACTATAACTGCCAACTACGGCGGAAAAACCGCAACCTTCACCGTTACGGTTAAGGCAAACACCCCCGGTACAGTAATTGTCAACGGTGTTTCAAAGGATATTACAATTACAAACAATGAATACGCTCTAAACTACAGCACTTCTGCATTTAACCGCTATGAAGTGACATATGAATCCGATTCTTATGTAAGTGCTGTTGCCACTTTCAACGATGGTAAAACGGAAGAATTTTTCCTTGAACCTTCTGAAAACGGAAACTTCAGTTCTTATGTTGATGATTTCCTTGAAAATAACACCTATGATCAGATTGTTAAGATTAAGTTTACCACTCTCGACAAAGCGAATGGTGAATTCAAACTGGTTTCATTGAATACTACAAATGTTGCAGATCCCGGAGACACCGTGTATTTCGAAAACAGCAGATACGAGATGGGTGTTTCACTTAAAGCCGGTGGCGTTGTTTCTGAGCTTTATGACCTGGGTAATAGCGTTTATGCCCGTACCTACACTAATGGAAATAAAAATATCACTCAGATTGACTATCTGAATAAGCTTAACGAAAATTACGGTGAAAACTATAACGAGCAGAGCAATAGAGTTAACCTTATCAATACGCTTGACCAAGGTAGATATTTGCAACAGTCATATTACGGCACAGGCGACAAACCATATGTTCAGAGTGAATACAATAATGCCGCTTGGCCCTATAACCCCGTTCAGGGCGGTAATGTTATCGGCGAAACCAGTAAGATTATCGACTATAAGGTAACTGACGAATATGTTTATATTAAAGCTCGTCCTCTTGACTGGGCAAAGTGGTCGGATGAATATGCCGCAACCGACAGCAGATATGATCCTGAATGGGGAGACAGCTATATTACCGATACTTATGTTGAAGCCTGGTATTATTTCCAGGGCGATACAATCAAGGTAACCAATCGTAAGGTTGACTATTCCGGCCTTCCCGAGGCATCTCACTCTCAGGAATACCCTGCACTTTACCTTGTTGAGCCTCTTAACCACTTCGTGTATAACAAAGTTTCAGCACAGAATGCATGGAAAACAGATACCTCTGCCCTCTATAATAACTACCAGTTTATAGACTATACGGACAGCAACAGAGCAAATCACTGGAAAGCAGCGCACCAAGACGGTAAGCTTATAAACTATGAAGAGCCCGAATACTGGGGCTTGACAGAGTTGTATAAGAACACGCTCAGTATGCAGGATTTTGAACCCTGGGTTACCGTTAACGAAAACTGGGCCGCCTTCACCGCCAGCGAAGATCAAGACAGCTTCGGTGTTGGTATTTATACAGATGTTACAAATAAGTTCTACTACGGTGTACAGCCAACTATGTATGCACAGTATGCAGGTGACACCGAGGGTTCGGTTGGCAGCGTTGATCCGAATACACCCGAATACAGACATGCCCAGACAATTAATCCCTCCCCTGAGCTTCCGACCTCATATATCGCACCTACAGATACAGCAATTTTCAGAAGCTATGACCCTACTGAATATACGTATTATCTTACAACCGGTACTGTTGAGGATATTCGAGGCGAGTTTAAAGAGATCTATGAAAATAAGGCTGAAAAAGAAGCCGGAAAGCCCAAAATTGCTGTTCCTGAAACTGTTTACCTTAATCCAGCAAACTACAAAGAGGGTCAGTTTTATGCTAACAACGTGCTGAACCCGAATAACTACTACCAGATTGAAACCAAAACCGAATATACGGATATGTACCTTGGCGTATATGCAAAAAACAGTCACACACATATCAGCGTAGATGTCCAGAATGTTGATGACCCCGGTAACGATGTTGACGTATGTGCTGCAGGTGATCGTAATGCTTCTTATGACGGTATAGTTTTCAAATTCACTGACGACACTGATGCGAATGAGGGTACATTTATTTTCCCGGCAGGTCTGGATATGGACTTTGACAGTACCGCGGCAGGTCTTCAGCCCGGTGAAAAAGCTACAGTTAAGTGGATAATAACCACTTACGCTCAAGATCCCACAATCAATCCCAATTGCGAAAAAGAAGTTTTCACCGCATATACCGTTATGTATGCACCCCAGCGTACCGTCGGTGCCGTTGCTGAATCTCGTAAGATTCAAGAGTCTCAGAACGAAATTTCTTCATGGATTACGGGTGCAAACGGAGTTGACCATTCAGTTTGGTCGCCATTAGGTTCTCTTCATGGTGATAAAAAAGGTGCGGGTTACTTTATAAAAGATCCTTTGACTTACCCTGACGAGCTTTACACAGGTGGCACAGGTGAATCTGAAACTGACTATATTGTTCCTGCAATTACCGGCGCAGACGTTGATAATAACGTGTATAACAATAACACTTATGTTATGCAGACTGCAACCAATGGTAACGACGGTTCAAGAGCTAAGAGCTATCTCGGCTTGCTTACCGTTGACGGCTCCCGTTATGCAAACACAAACCAGATTCCTAACCTGAAAATCGGTTATGATGTTTTGCGAAAAGAGGGTAAGAATGATAACATATCGATCGGAGCGTTAGGAACATATAATTCATTGTCCGCCTATAGTGCATATTATACTTTAGGCACATCAGAATCCTTTACATCCACCTCTCTTTCAGATAAACCGGATGCTAGCTGGACTCAGTATCCTACAAAAGTGACCAGTGATACAGCTACTCCCTACAGAGAGAGTATAATTCCTGAATACAAGGTTTCCGAAATTGACGGAAAATATATTCATGCATTAAACACTGCTTCATGTACTCAAGCTTATGCCAGCTTAGTTTCTGAGTCTAGATACGCAACGGCAGGCACATCTGTTCTTTGCTCCGTAACCGATAAGGATGCTCTTCGTGAGTCTGTTACTGATGCCTATGGCGTAAAAGACAGTAGCCCCGAATTCCTTGAAAAGCTTAAAGAGGCAGCAACCATTCTCGGTGATCCTTCCGCAAGTCAGAAAGACATTGATTTGACACAAAAAGAACTGGATGAAGCTCTGTCTCAGATTGTGGACACCTTTTATGCGTTGAAATACGATAACCTTTTCAGTATTTACGAGTTTTCACAGCATTCCGACAATATGAAGGTTACTAACAACGGCACAGCTGCCTATAAGGACAAAACCCTTACTGTCGTAAATGGTGCAATCACAGGCGGTGAGGCATACACCAGTTATGGTTCATCAAACAATTTTTACAAGGTTACTCTTAAGCCCAACACCGAATATGTTTTTGAATATGATGTTACATCAGATGTGAAATCTCAGGCATTCATGTTCTTCTATAACAGTGACAATGCCAATTCAGAGGCTCCCACTAATGTTTCTGTTCAGAAAAATGGTGGTGCATGGCAGTCAAAAAATGAAAGTAACTCTTGGTGGGGCAACTATGCTGATGCAGGTACTTACCACTTCGTTATAAAGTTCACCACAGGTGCTACAACGACTCAGGCAGGTTTCCGCTTCGGTAACACAAGCAATGATCCTGTAACATCAACCTTCAGTAATATCAAGCTGATTGATGCGGCAAGATATTATGCGGATGTTGAGTATGCATCAGTCGAGGAAATCTATAAAGAGTATTCATTCTATGGTGCTCTTCCCATTCTTACAAGACCCGGCTACAACTTCGACGGATGGAAAGATGAAGGTGGAAAGACAGTAACCAGCTCAAACGTTGCAACAAAACACGAATCCATCTTCTCTGCGTGGACAATCAATACATACACAATTACTTACAATGCAAACGGCGGAAATGTAAATCCGGCAAGCCAAACCTACACGGTTAACGATACTCTTGTTATCCCCATGCCCACCCGTAGCGGCTACACCTTCCAAGGTTGGACTGTAACCTCTGCAGAAGGTAACTGGGAGCTTAACGGAATTTGTTCTCCCGGTGAGGTACCCGCAAGAATGTACGGTAACGTAACACTTACAGCCCAGTGGGTTGTTAGTGCAGTCAATGTAACATTTGATAACCTTATTGATTTAACTGCTTGGAATAAATCTGTAGAAGCTAGTAAAGGAACGATGACAAATATTACATCCACAGGCTTCACACTTACCTGTTCAGGTGCTAATGGAGAATTAACGTCATCCTCACCTTACTTTACTGTAGAACCGGGCAAGAAATATAAAGTTGATATGGATATCACCGGAGACAACTGGGATGTTTATATCTTCTTCTGTGATGAAAATGGTGCTTGGATTGATTTTAATGACGGAACAAACAGATTTTCTTCAAATGGCGGAAATCAAACTCGCATATTTACTGCTCCAAATAAATCAGAAGTCGTAAAAGCTCAAATTCGTGTTGACTCCAATGATGTTGATAAAGATAATCCGGTAACATTCAACAACATCCGCGTTTGGGAGGATACAGGTATAACAGTTTCTCCTGTTAATAAAGTTGTTAACGGAGGCGGTGAATATGGCACTCTTCCCACTCCTACAAGAACCGGCTATATTTTTGAGGGTTGGAAAAATGATCAGGATCAATGGGTAAATGCAGACGCGATAGTTAATAGCAGTACCACAGTGAATCTTCATTCAATTTGGACTCAAAAACAGTATGGTATTCATTTCAGTACAAATGGCGGAACAGGTGATTGTTCCGATATATCTGTACAATACGAACAAGAGTTTAACCTTTATGATGGTTTAACCGCACCCGGTGCAACCTTCCTCGGTTGGTCAACAAATCAGTTCGCTACAAAAGCAGATTATCTGCCGGGCGATACAATAAGCGTAAGCCAGCTTAAGGGTGTAGATGCTGATACAAAAGATATAACTCTCCATGCAGTATGGGAGTTAACAAATGATAGTGTTATTGATGATATTGTTGTTATCGACTTTGATTTATTAACAGTATCCGTTAATCCTTATATTAACGATTCCGGTATCTTTAGTTACCATGTTACTGAAACAGAGTTTGTAAAGTCTTATGATTTCGGTTTCAGTGCTGATATGACACAAACAGCTACCGGTACTTATGGTAATTTCGGTATCGATAAAGGAAGCTATACTGTTACCTATACACCTACCGAGATAATGGGTGGAGTTGATCAGGTAACGCTTTATACAAAGTTAGTTTACCAGGATAATACCGAGAAGATTCTCTCAAATACCGTTGTAGCAGCTCCTGCTTCTAATATTTATTACGAGGAAGCTGTAATTTCAAGAGGTACAGGTACTGCAAACGTTGATTGGGATGCAGTAAGCAGTGATGAATCAGCAGATGCTGAAGAAGGCAAAGGCGTTTACGGTTACGATGATTATTATGAGGGATCTTCACAGTTCTCAAACAACACCTACTACAGTGTAAGCGTTGATTCTATTAACAAGCGTAGTGAAACAGCAAGCTTTACCTTTACCGGAACAGGCTTCGATCTCATCGCAGCTTGTGGTGCTAACACAGGTGTTCAGCTTGTAAATATCAAGCAGAACGGAAAGCTTATAAAGGGCTACATTGTTGATACGTATTACGACACAGCAGAGGAAAATCCCATTGTAGGTCGTGAAGAATTAATTTACCAGACACCTATTGTAAACTGGACCGGTGACAGCTTCGGCACATATACTGTTGAAATTACTTCATATTATCTTGCAAGTTCAGCAGCATTGCAGCCGAAATCATCAGTTAAGAGCTTTTCGAATAAAGCCGGTATTGTAATGAATTCTGCACGCCCAGAGAGCGATGCAGGTATTGAAGAAATTCTTGAAGATGCAGGTCTTTCTGCAAAGGATGTTGAGCTTGTCTGGTTCGATGACAACTCCGTTCTTAACGGCGGAACAGGCGCAGCTCCCACAAGAAAATCTTCAAGAGCTTTTGCAGTAGATTCAAACAATAGCCTTATTCTTAATAGCTATATTGACGGTATCCGTGTTTACAATACTCTCGATAAAGATTCAAGCAAATATTCTGCAGAAGAGAAAAATGCAGTTTATGCTAATGTTGTTAATTCGCTTGTAACATCAGAGGATACAATAACAGCCGGTGTTGCATATATGTATGGCAATGCAGATGACTTTACCTGGGCAACCTACCAGAAAAAAGGTCCTAAGGGTGAAATTTATCTCACCGGTGGCAGTGCTATTACCTTCAAAATTGCAGTTAATCCTGCAGAAAAGGTTATGATTGCTCTTCGTGCAGTTAACGGTGCAACAACTCATACAGTCAATGATGTTCAATTCTCAATTGATAGTGCAACTGAGATGTATTACGACATCACAAATTGTATAGGTACAGATGAAATTTCGCAGCAAACAGAAGTTCTTGTTACAGTCAGAAATACAGGAGATAAGATTCTTGCAGTTAACCATATCAAATTCTCCGGTGGTGACGGAACTTCCGGTAACGGTGGTATAACACCTCGTTCAGTAACCCGTTTTGCAAGTGCGAATGTCAATGTAATCGAAAACAGATTCTTGCCTATTACAGAGGAAGATGTTATTAAGATTCAGAATAACCTGGCTAATGAGAAGATCCAGGGTGAAGTTATTGACGGTGTTGTTATGCCAATCATCGAAGATGCCGGTGATGTGCCAAACATTCCCGGAGACGGTGGAGAAACAGACGGCGATACTTTACCAACTGATGACCCGTTCAATGTCTTCTCATTGCTTGAATGGTTAATTGAACTTATTAAGCGCATACTATCAAATGTAATTGGTACTGAACAGTTGTTTTAAGGAGGTTTGAAAAATGAAGAATTATATAAAACCTACATTCACTCTTGCGGGTGTTACACCTGTTGCTTTGGCAGGAACAAACTGTACTATTAAACAAAAAGAGTATAAAGATCTTTATGACCTTTATGGTGCTACTCCTGAAGAAGCCTTCGCTATGGGCGAGGATTGTCAGGTGCAACTTCCTCTTGAAGGTGTCTGCAAAATAACAATGGCAGACAGTGGTACAGCAGTTACAATAATAGGTTCATAATTTAAGAAAAACGTTAAGAACTCCCCGAAAATCTATGATTTTTGGGGAGTTCTTTGTTGTGCTTTGCTATCAGGAAAATATATCACACCGGGAATCTCACACCTATCGAGTTCAGCCTGTAATTTTTTCGTTGCAATACAGTGTCTTGTATGGTATAATGTAGTGTAAAATTAAAATAGGGTGATTTTTTGAATCGAAAGAAATGGGTTGTTTCTCACTGCGACAGAGACATGGCGGCAACTCTGGCAGAAAACTGTGGAGTTGAGCCTTTTGCAGCCTTCCTTCTGTGCTCTCGAGGAATGACGGACGAGTTTGAAATTGAAAGCTTTTTATATGATACTGATTTAATTGACCCCTACATTTTGCCCGATATGGAAAAGGCAGTAAAAAGAGTGAATACAGCTCTTGAAAATGGTGAAAGGATTACTGTTTTCGGAGATTATGATTGCGACGGTGTTACATCGACAGCTCTTTTGTATTCTTACCTTTCTTCACGCGGGGCTAATGTGGATTATTATATTCCTGACCGAACTGCTGAAGGTTACGGAATGAATTTGGGTGCAATTGATCTTTTAAAAAGCAGAGGAACAAATGTTATTATAACTGTTGATAACGGTATCAGTGCTGTGGAAGAGGTGGCATATGCAGGAACTCTCGGCATTGATGTTGTTGTTACGGACCATCATCGCGTTGGGGAGGTTTTGCCCGATGCGGTTGCAGTTGTTGATCCCCATAGGGAAGATTCTCTTTGTGAATTTTCTGATTGGGCGGGTGTTGGCGTTGCATTTAAGCTTGTCAGCGCTATTGATGGCAGCGAAGGTTATGAGCTTTTAGAGCAATATGGTGATATCATTGCTCTGGGAACAGTTGCGGATATTGTTGCTCTGAAAGGTGAAAACAGAATATTAGTCAGAAGCGGAATTGCATTTATGAATGCGGCTTTAGAAGAAGGAAATTTAAGACTGGGGTTAAAGGCTCTTTTGGATGCAAGCGGTTCTTCAGGAGCTTTAGATTCCTCTTCTGTTGCATATAGAATCGCTCCGAGAATAAATGCTGCAGGGCGTATGGGTTCTGCCGAAAGGGCGTTAAAACTCCTTTTAACAGAGAATATAACCGAAGCCAAGGAGATTGCAGAAGAGATTTCTGATGCAAATGCGAAGCGTCAATCAATAGAAACAGAAATAACAGAATCGGCAATTAAATGCATAGAGAATAATCCGCAAATTAAACATAAACGCGTGATTGTGGTAGAAGGTGATGATTGGCATCAAGGTGTGATAGGAATTGTGGCATCACGCCTTGTGGAAAAATACGGTAAGCCATGCATAGTTGTATCTAAAAATGGGGATATTGCGAAGGGCAGCGGAAGAAGTATTGACGGATTCAGCCTATATGATGCTCTTACTTACTGTAGTGATATTCTTGTTCAATATGGCGGGCATGTCCTTGCGGCAGGTTTGACTGTTGAAAGCGGGAAAATTGATGCTTTCAGAGAAAAAATCAATGAGTATGCTCAAAAGTCAGATGTGGCAATACCTACCCTCAGAATCGATTGTAAACTCAATCCTTCTTCAATTACTTTTGATATGCTTTCTTCTTTGCAGGTGCTTGAACCTTTCGGTGCTGAAAATCCTCAACCGCTTTTTGGTTTGTATAATATGGAAATCACCGCAATTCAGCCCGTTGGCGCAGGTAAGCATTTGAGAATAACTTTAAGAAGAAATGGTTCTTTGATTACAGTAATTCTCTTCTCTGTAAGTCTTGATGAATTTGCGTATAAAATTGGCGATATTGTTGATTTAGCAGTTAAACTCAGTGAAAATGAGTTTCAAGGGAAAATCCAGGTGAGCATTCAGGCAAAAGCAATTAAGCTGAGCAAAGGCAACGATGATGAAGCAATACAATCCATCCATGATTATGAGGATTTCTGTGCTTTACCTGAGCTTTCTCAAGGAAAAAAGGAAGCAATCAATATAAACAGAGAATTTTGTGGTAATGTTTACAAATATGTAAAAGCTAATAATGGTTGGAATTTTTCATCGGAGATGCTTTGTTACAGGTTGGGTCTTCCCTCTCAGAAAATTGCTGCCTGCCAGATTTCTCTTGATATATTAACAGAGCTTGGGATTTTGGTTTTAAAGGATGGGAAATATTCATTGCCACCTGAAACTGTAAAAAATCCATTGGAAAACAGTGAACTTTTCAGAAAAGCGAACATATAAAAATTATAGAAAAACAAAGGAGGTGACTTGAATGGATGAAAATATGTCAGTAGAGCTTATGTATGATGAGCTTAAGGAACAGGCTGTGGCAGTTTTCGGAGCAGAGGATGCTAAAATTATTGATAAGGCTTTTGAAATTGCAAATGCTCACCACGAGGGACAAAAACGTTCTTCGGGAGAACCCTATATCATCCATCCTGTCGCCGTTGCTAAAATTGTTTTAGAATACGGAATGGACTGTCAGTCTGTTGCGGCAGCTATGCTTCACGATACTGTTGAAGACACAGATATGACTCTTGAAGAAGTGAAAAAAGAGTTTGGCGAAGAAATTTGCGCTCTGGTTGACGGTCTTACAAAATTGGGCAAGGTGCCTCTTGATATTAAAGATAAGGAAGAGCAACAAGCAGAAAATGTGCGAAAAATGCTTCTTGCTATGTCTGAGGATATCAGAGTTATTATCATTAAGCTTGCCGACAGACTTCATAATATAAGAACTCTTAACTTTATGCCCCCTCAGAAGCGCAGAGATAAAGCAGTTGAAACTCTGGAAATTTATGCGCCCATTGCTCATCGTTTGGGTATCAGGGCAATCAAGGAAGAGCTTGAAGATAAGGCTATCAGCTATCTCGACCCTATTGCATATAAGGAAATTGAGGATGCTCTCTCAAAACAGGGAAAATCCCATAAAGAGTTTCTTGAAACAATAAAAAAACAAATTTCTGACAGAGTTCATGAGGTTGTGCCCGATGCAAAGCTTGAAGGCAGAATCAAAAGTGTTCACGGTATATATAGAAAAATGTATATGCAGAACAGAAACTTTGACGAAATTTATGACATATATGCCGTAAGAATTATTGTTGATAATACTATTCAGTGTTATGACTGCCTTGGTATAATTCACGATATGTTTACACCGATTCCCGGCAGATTTAAAGACTATATCTCTACCCCGAAGCCCAATATGTATCAGTCGCTTCATACTACCGTTCTCGGTAAAGCGGGTATTCCCTTTGAGGTTCAGATAAGAACATGGGATATGCACCATACTGCTGAATTCGGTATTGCGGCGCATTGGAAATATAAATTAGGTCTTAACGGAACTCAGCGCTTTGAAGAGCGTCTTGCCTGGATTCGCCAGCTTCTTGAAACTCAGAAAGAAGCCGATGATGTTAAAGATATAGTTACAACAATTAAAAGTGACCTTGTTCCCGAAGAGGTATTTGTTTTCACTCCCAAGGGTGATGTTATAAACCTTCCTATGGGTGCAACGGTTATTGACTTTGCTTATGCCATTCACTCTGCCGTTGGCACTAAAATGGTAGGTGCAAAGGTAGGCGGAAGAATTGTTCCTCTTGATTATAAGGTGCAGACAGGGGAAATTGTTGAGGTTCTTACCTCTTCTCAACAGGGCAAAGGTCCTTCAAGGGACTGGCTCAACATTGTAAAAACAAGCTCTGCAAAAACAAAAATCCGCGCATGGTTTAAAAAAGAACGCAGAGAAGAGAATATTGTTGAAGGCAGAGCAGAGCTTGAAAGAGAAATCAGACGAAATAAAATTCGTTTTACGGATGAAGAGTTTGAAGCACTTATAAAAACTCTTTCGGAGCGTCAGCATTGTGCAACGGTTGAAGATTTTTATGCGGCGTTGGGGTATGGCGGTATTCCCATATCAAGAGTAATTCCGTTTATAAGAGATGAATATCATCGCATTGTTACATCTCGTCAACCTGCAAAAATCAAAATTTCTGAAGATAATAAACCCACAAAGCATTCTGCAGGCGAGGGTGTAATTGTTGATGGTATTGATAACTGCCTTATAAAGCTTTCCCGTTGCTGTGCTCCCATTCCGGGTGATGAAATTATTGGCTTTATAACAAGGGGTCACGGAGTTTCTGTTCACAAGCGAGACTGCACTAATGTACCTGTTGATATTACCAATTGCGAAGAGCCTAACAGATGGCTCAGTGCCCGTTGGCAAAGCGGAACAGAAGAAAAAGAGTTCAAGGCAAGTCTTGCAATTGAGTGTGAATCCCGTGTTGCTATGATGGCTGACGTTGCAAATATTCTTGCAGATATGCGCGTTATGATAAATGCTATAAATACGAGAGATGCAAAAAACGGTAATACTTTTATTTATCTTACAATTACAGTAAGAAGTACCGATTTCCTTAATATTGTTATTTCAAAATTAAAGGGAATCAGTGGTGTTGAAAATGTTACAAGGAGCAAAAATTGATGAGAGCCGTAATTCAAAGAGTTATTGAAAGCTCTGTGACTGTTGACGGAAAAACAGTAGGTCAATCAGGCAAGGGGTATATGATTCTTTTAGGAGTTGTAAAAGGAGATACCGAAAAAGAAGCGGAGCTGCTCGCAAGAAAAATTGCATCCTTGCGAGTTTTTGAGGATGAGAACGGTAAAATGAATAAATCTGTTCTTGATATAGATGGTGAAATTCTTGCTATTTCTCAGTTTACACTTTGTGCCGATTGTAAAAAGGGCAACAGACCTTCTTTTACTGATAGCGAAGAGCCTGAAAAAGCAAAACGACTTTATGAGCTTTATTGTGATGAGCTTATAAAAAATGGTGTAAGAAAAGTTGAAAAAGGAATCTTTGCCGCAGATATGAAGGTTTCTCTTGTTAATGACGGCCCTGTTACGATTTGCCTTGATACAGATATCTGGAGTGGAAAGTAATGTTTCTTGAACGTGTACTTGTTGGAAGACTTATAACAAATTGTTATGTAATTTGCGATAAAAACACCAAAGTTGGTGCAGTTATTGACCCGGGAATGTTCAGTACTGAGGTTGAGAATGCCATTAAGCGTTCAGGTATGACAGAGCTTAAATATATTCTTTGCACTCACGGGCATTTTGACCATATCTGCGGTGTTGCAAAATTAAAAAAAGCATACCCTGAAGCAAAGGTTTGTATAGGTAAAGAGGATAGCTCATATCTTACAGATGGCAGGCTTTCTATGGCAACTGCCTTTAAAATGGATTTTGAGCCTTGTATTCCTGATATGGAATTTTCTCATAATGATACATTTTCAATGGGAGATATAGATATCAGAGTCTTTTCTGCTCCCGGTCATACCCCCGGTGGAGTTTTGTATATTCTTGAAAAAGAACGCATTATTTTTACGGGGGATACATTGTTCCGTGGTAGTATAGGTAATACGGGCTTTGAGGGTGGAAATGCGTTTACCCTTATGAGTACATTGGAAAAAATGAAAGCATTTTCTGATGATTTTGTAATTTATTCAGGTCATGGTGAAAGCTCTACAATGGGCTACGAAAAAAGAAACAATATTTATTTAAGATGAATTTATATTATATTAATCATAATTTCAGATACGAGGCAGAAAAACTTTTAAGATTGTTTTTCCCTCTGGAAAAAATAATTGAATATACAGAGTTTGTTAAAACAAATGAAGATTATCTTTTGACCCGCATAGATGGTGAAGAAAACCTCACTCTTACGGCAGAGCTTTCCCTTGATGGAAAAATTGAGAGTAAAGTCAAAGAAATTAAAAAATCAGAATGTGATGATTTAGAGCTTGAGCTTTTGCTTTCAGCATACGATTTGCTCTGTAAAATGTGTGGTTTTACACCAAAATGGGGGATACTTACGGGTGTAAGACCCTCAAAGCTTATTGTAAAGCGCCTTTCTCAATATGGGGAAGAAAATGCGAGAGATTGGTTTTTAAATACCTACAAGGTTTCTCCCGAGAAAACCGAGCTTGCGATTAATGTCGCAAAAACCGAGCTTAAAATTATTGAAAAGGCAGGGGAGAAATCCTTTAGCTTATATATCAGCATCCCTTTTTGTCCCACAAGGTGCAGTTATTGTTCTTTTGTTTCTCATTCAATTAATTCCGAAAAGGCTAAAAGCCTTATTCCCGATTATATTGAAAAGCTTATAGAGGAATTAACCTTTACTGCACAAATGGCAAAAGAAAATGGTTTGCGTCTTACAAGCGTTTATTGGGGTGGCGGCACACCAACCACTCTATCTGAAAATGAGTTGGACATAATTTTAACTCATATTGAAAATGTTTTTGATTTGTCGGATTGCCTTGAATATACAGTTGAAGCAGGAAGACCCGATACAGTTACAAAAGAAAAATTGGAAGTCCTCAAAAAACATAAGGTCGGCAGAATAAGCATAAATCCACAGACATTCTCCGATAGTGTTTTGAATGCAATTGGAAGAAAGCATACTACCGCACAGACTGAAGAAAAATATCTTCTTGCCCGTGAAGTTGGTTTTGATGCAATAAATATGGATTTAATTGCAGGTCTTCCTACAGATACAGTTGAAAGCTTCAAAAATAGTGTCAACAGAGCAATTGAACTGGGTGCAGATAATATAACAGTCCACACTTTAGCATTAAAACGTTCTTCCACTATCGTTACGGAAAATGAAAGTGATTCTGTTACCGACAGAGATATATGGGAAATGCTTGACTATGCAGGAAAGGCTCTTACGGAAAACGGATACTACCCATACTATATGTACCGACAGAGTAAATCCTTAGGAAATCTTGAGAATGTTGGTTGGTGCAAAAAAGATAAGGAATGTTTTTATAATGTTCTTATGATGGAAGAATATCAGAGCATTTTTTCAGTTGGTGCAGGTGCGGTAACAAAACTTCGCACCGAGGACGGAAGCGTTATAGAAAGGATATTCAATTTCAAATACCCGTTTGAATACATATCAAGGTTTGATGAAATAATAGATAAAAAAGAACGAATGAAGACTTTTTATAGTGAAGAATAAAAGGGAGCGATACTTTTACGAGGGGAAGAGGAGACGTGGCAACCCACCACCGCTAACGCGGTCTCCCTCCATATTTGCCAAAAGGCAAACAGGGATGATAGGCGTCGCATTGCTTTTACATACGGGTAGCTGGCAACTGGCGACTGGAAGCTTTAATATGAATAACTAAAAAATCAGTAAATAATATATAAAGGGCGGTGAAATTATGGCTAATGTAAATAATACCTTGGAATATATTGTTGAAAACGCGGTGAATCCCGGGGAATTTATTTTAGAATGCGAGAAAAAATATAATAACAAAATACAAAAAATTGCAAAAGATATTGTAGAAAGTGAAAAAACTGAAATTGTTATGCTTGCAGGACCAAGCTCCTCAGGCAAAACAACTACTGCAAAAAAACTTTGTCAGGCTCTTGCAGAGTTAGGTGTAAAAAGCCATACTATTTCACTTGATGACTTTTATCTTAATAACGAGGACTCACCTCGTTTTCCGGATGGTACACCCGATTATGAAACTGTTGAAGCATTGGATATTCCTTGCTTCGAAAAAACAATAGCAACCGTTATTGAAAAAGGCTGCGCTTTAATACCTGAATTTGATTTCTTAACGGGTACCCGTAAAGAAAAATATAACGAGCTTAAATTGGGAAAGAATGATGTTATAATTGTTGAAGGCTTACATGCCTTGAACCCTGTAATAACAGAGCATCTTCCTAAGGAAAGACTTTTAAAAATTTATATCAGCGTTTCTTCAAGAATTTACGATAAAAAGAAGAATATTGTTTTAAATAAACGCAATTTAAGATTTATTCGCCGTATGGTCAGAGATTATAAATTCCGTGGGAATTCAGTTGATGAAACCTTTAAAATGTGGATTACAGTCCGATATGGTGAGGATGCTTACCTTTTCCCGTTTAAAGATAATGCAGACATAAAGATTAACACAATTCATCTTTATGAAACCTGTGTTTTGAAGGATTTGGCATCAGATTTGCTGATGCAGGTAAGTAAAGATTCGGAGTTTTATAAGGAATCTCAAAGATTAATTCGTTCCTTGTATAAATTCCCGAAAATAGATTCGTCTTTTGTCCCTGAGGATTCTCTTTTAAGAGAGTTTATTGGAAAGGAGTAAAAAATGTCTGATAAATCAATTAAAAAACAGAATGTTCTTAACGGAGCAATGGTGCTTGTTGTTGCAACTGCTCTTGTTAAAATTATCGGTGCAGTGTATAAAATTCCCGTAACCGGTATTATAGGTTCTTTAGGAAGAGGCTATTTTGGTGCTGCATATAATATTTATACCCCTGTTTATGCAATTTCCATGGCAGGTCTTCCCGTTGCTGTTTCTGCAATAGTTTCTAAAAATGCGGCATTGGGGAAATATCGCGATGTTAAGCAGGTTTTAAAGCTTACTTTTCCTCTTTTTCTTGGTTTAGGCTTTGTGGGTACGGCAGGACTTTTACTTGCTGCAAAGCCCTACGTTGATTCTGTAGGCTCTCCTCTTGCTATATACAGCGTTTTTGCAATTGCTCCCTCAATTCTTTTCTGTTGCATTATGAGTACATATCGTGGCTATTATGAGGGCTTGAGCAATATGTACCCAACGGCAATTTCTCAGGTTATTGAGTCTTTGGGCAAACTTGTTTTCGGTCTTGTTTTTTCTTATGCAATTCTTGATTATGCAAAAGAACAAATCGCCCTTAATGGTTCAGTTTTAGGCTTTAAGGTTGAAACAGAGGCAGATGGTGCAATTGTTTATGCTCTTGCGGCGGCGGGTGCAATTTTGGGTGTAACCCTCGGAACTGTTTTTGGCGCTATTTATACGATTTTGCGCCATAAAATCAGAAAAGACGGAATAAATAAGGAAATGCTTATTAATTCACCTCTTGCCTCACCTAAAAAGACAACTATTAAAGAAATTGTTGCAATCGCTGTTCCTACCGCGGCAAGCTCTTTGGTTCTTAATATTACAAACTTTATTGATACATTTATGATTCAAAGCCGTCTTGAGAGCGTTGTTGCAAATAATTATGATACGATTATGGGCATCTACGGGAAATCAATAAATGCGGCAAATATTGCTAAAGAGAATATAGACACATTCCTTTATGGTGCTTATGATACAACCCTTGATTTCAGAAACCTTGTTCCAACGGTTATGATGACCTTAGGTGTGAGCGCAATTCCTATCATTTCTGCCGCAATTGCAAAGAAGGATTTTAAAACTGTTAACGGAACAGTTAATACTGTTTTCAGAATAACAATGCTTATTGCTCTTCCCGCAGGTGCAGGCTTCTTTGCTCTCTCGGAGCCTATTATGAATTTGCTGTATAAAGGTACAGAGGGCGAAAGTGGTATTGCAGTTGCTGCTCCCGTTTTAGGCCTTTACGGTCTTATGATGGCAATTCTTACCTTGTCATCTCCTTTAACCAATATTCTTCAAGCAATCGGCAGAGCGGATGTTCCTGCAAAGGCGCTGGCTTTGGGTTGCGTTTTCAAAATCGGTCTTAACTATATTCTTATAGGTATTCCTGAAATAAATGTTAAGGGTGCAGTTTTCGGTACAGCCTTCTTCTATCTTCTTTGCATTTTCTATAACTATGCAGTGCTGAGAAAAGAAACCGGTGTGAGAATTGATGTTAAAACAGTTATAATAAAACCGCTTGTTGCAGCGGTGCTTTGCGGTGGCGCGGCATATGGTTCATATGCAGTTTTATGCAATGTTTTGACATTTGGTGATATGAATAGCAGACTTAACGGACAGTCGCTTTCCTGTATTATTTCTATTGGGGTTGCTGTGCTTGTGTATGCAATTTCCGTGCTTTTAACAAAAACATTGGTAAAAGATGACATTTTAATGCTTCCCAAAGGGGAAAAATTGGCAAAAATACTTGAAAAATATAAGCTTATAGGTTAAAATAAAGGAAGTAATTATGGCAGTTGATTTTAATTTTAAAAATAAATACGATTTCAATGACCTTGTTGATATAGTCAGAATTCTTCGTGAACCGGGTGGTTGTCCTTGGGACATGGAGCAGACTCATCAGTCTATAAGAGAAAACTTTCTCGAAGAGACCTATGAGGTTATTGAGGCTATCGACACAAATAACAAAGAGCTTATGCAGGAAGAATTAGGCGACGTGCTTTTGCAGGTGCTTATGCATTCCGATATGGCGAGAACTGATGGCTGGTTTACTATTGACGATGTTGCCAATGATATTTGCCAAAAGCTTATTATCAGGCATCCTCATGTTTTCGGGGATATTTCCGTCAGTTCAACAGGCGAGGTTCTCAAAAATTGGGATGACATAAAACGTCAGACCAAAAAGCAGAAAAGCCAAAGCGAAGCAATGGCGGCAATTCCTGCCACTTACCCGGCTCTTATGAAAGCCCAGAAGGTTCAGGAAAAAGCTAAAAAAGCCGGTTTTGACTGGCGGGATTCTCAAGGTGCTTTTGATAAAATTGCCGAAGAAAGCAAAGAACTTCAAGAGGTTCTTGCAACAGGCGATAAAGAAAAAATTGAAGATGAATTGGGAGACCTTTTCTTTTCAGTAGTCAATACCGCTCGTTTCTGCGGTTGCGATGCAGAAACTGCCCTTGAAAAAGCAACGCAGAAATTTATGAAACGCTTTACTGTTACTGAAAAGCTGGCGGCAGAAAAGGGTATTGATATGAAAACTGCTTCAATTGAAGTTCTTGACCAGCTTTGGGACGAAGCAAAAAAAACAAAATTAATTTGTCCAAATTGAACCACACAAAGTGGTTTGGAAATACAAAAAAATTATTTTTTGGAGGATTTTAAAATGAATAAGACAGATCTTGTAAATGCAGTAGCTGCAGCAGGTTTCACAAAGAAAGATGCTGACAAAGCAGTAGCAGCAGTTTTCGGCGCAATCGAAGGCGCTCTTGCAAAAGGCGATAAAGTTCAGCTTATCGGTTTTGGTACATTCGAAGTTCGCGAAAGAGCAGCTAAAGAAGGCCGTAACCCCAAAACAGGCGAAAAAATCACAATCGCTGCATCTAAAGTTCCTGCATTCAAAGCAGGCGCAGCTCTCAAAGACGCTGTTAAATAATTTTATTTTGCACAGAACACTCCCGACCTTTGGTCGGGAGTTTGTCATTTTTTTACCCACTCGCAGTATCCTTATACAGCTTCGGGGTAAAGAAAATGCCATCTGTATCAAAATTATTATGGTTTGTGCAGAACACCCCCGACTTTCAGAAGTCGGGGGTTATTTTTTTACCCGCTGGCAGTATCTTTTTACAGCTTCGAAAAATACATAAAGATATTTTTAAAGTATGTAATAAACCATTTCTCGGATTTTGATTTGAGAGAGGATTTAATATAAAAAAATAAAAATGAAAAAAATTTTGTTTTGGGGTTGACTTTTTAAAATGAATGTTGTATAAATATTCCGTATTGGTAATAGAAGTTATTACCAATATGGAATATCATGTTTATGGAGGAGCGGAGAAATTGAACAAGACGGATTGTTTTTTAGAACGCATAGAAGATTTTAAAAAGCAAGAAATTCCAACTGATGTATATCAACGGGCAAAATTAGCTTTGCTTGATTATATTGGTGTAACAATTGCGGGATTAAAGGAACAACAGTCAAAAATTGACTGCTTGATTGAAGCTTTCAGTGACGAAGGCGGGAAAATACGCCCTATTGGTTTGCAAAACACCATGAGTATGAATAATGCGGTGTTTTTAAACGGATTAAACGGACATGCTTTAGATTTCGATGATGGTACAAATGCCGGTATCATTCATTTAGGGTCTCCGATATTTTCTGTTTTACTTCCTCTTGCACAAAAATATCATTTCGATGGTGAAACCTTGTTACGTGCGGCAATATATGGTTATGAAACATCATTTACTATGGCAAGAACAATTCAGCCAACACATAAAAAGAGAGGCTATCATGCAACGGCTACTTGTGGACTTTTAGGTATTGCTGTTGCGGTTTCGGAAGCACTTAAATATTCTCCTAAGGAAACAAAAGATGCATTTTCTACAGCAGCAGTATCAGCTACGGGAACCTTGAAGGTTTTGGAGGATGGTTCACAGCTGAAGCCTTATAATGTAGGAAAAACTGCACTTTTAGGTTTGACAGCAACTCAGATGGCGAAGGCAGGGTTTGATACGCCCGATGATGCTTTATCAGGAACAGCGGGCTATTTATGCCAATTATACGGCACTGATGAGGTTGAGTTTGTTTCACCTTTATTGGATGGCACTTATGCTATTGAAAAGGCTTACATAAAACCATATGCAGCCTGTCGTTACACTCATCCGTCTATCGATATTGCCAAGGATTTGCGAAAAGATAAGGTAATTGATGCATCAGAGATTGAATATGTGAAAATTAAAACATATTCCTTGGCGGTTAAAAAGCATGACCATACAGAAATTAAAGGTTCCGCTTCTGCAAAAATGAGTATTCCATATAATTTTGCAGTTACATATGTTCTTGGTAAAACAGGTATGGAAGCGTTTACAGAGGAATCTTTAAACAATTCTCAGGTGCAGGCATTGACAAAGAAAATTATTGTTGAAGAAGATTCAGAAATGACGGCGGCTTTCCCTGAAAAAACAATTGCAACCGCAGAGATTGTATTAAAAAACGGTAGTGTATTGAGCGGAGAAAGCATTCTTCCTAAGGGCGAACCTGAAAATCCGCTTTCCTTGGAAGAGGTTATTGAAAAGTTTTCTGCATTGGCTTCTTACGGAGGAAAAACAGAAGAGCAGATTTCTCAAATTGTTGAGGCAGTTCTTAATGTTGAAGATAAATTGGATTTATTAAATACAATAATATAAGAGAGGAAGTTAATTATGCCTATTGAATTTTTATATTTAGGAATAATTCTTGTTGTGGCGGTTATAGGCTTCTCAGTGCTTAAACGCCCCTTACACGAATGTATGCTTGCAGCATTTATCGTTTTACTTGTTGTAACAAATACATGGTCTCAGCTTGGTCAATTTATTTTGGATGCTTTGGTAGAGCCGAGTATGTATGCCATAATAATGTTTATGATTTCAGCAGAATTGTTATCTAAAACATCTATTATCGATGATTGTATTGCTATTATTTTGTCTGTTTTCGGTCGCATTCCCGGCGGTGCAGGTTTTGTAGCAATTATCGGTAGTGCATATATGGGTTCATTATCAGGCTCCGGCCCCGGTAATGTTGCAACTACAGGTGTTTTCACAATTCCTGCTATGAAAAAAGCGGGCTTTCCGCCCCATCTTGCCGCAAACGTTGAGGCACACGCAAGTACTATGGGTAATATGATACCTCCTGCAGGTATGATTGCCGTTGCTTTTGCAACACTTGATAAATTATATCCCAACACTTACACAATTTCTCAGTATTGGATGATATTATGGGCTATAGCCATTTATTTTGTAATTCAAAGAATTGTAACATTGATGGTTATGTGTAAATTCTATAAAGTGAGACCTATGGAAAAAGCCGATATTCCCGGCTTCAGAAGCTCTTTGAAAAAAGGCTGGAGGGCAATATTCCTTCCGATTATAGTATTCGCTCCTTTCTTTGTTACAAACCAATTCGGAGATTTCTTCTCAACACAGTTAGGTGAAGGCGCTTCTACTTTCTCGAACAGTATTTTAATATTCTTGCCTGCACTCATCGTAATTTGCAGTATTTTGCTTTCAGGAAAAAATGTTATTAAAGCTCGCTCTTTAAAAGCAATGACAAAGGATATTACTGTAAGTGTAAAAAAGGTTGTGCCCACCGCTTCTTTGGTTTTGTTTGCCTATTTTATCAGTAATTTGTTAGAAACACTTAAAATTGAAAATGCCATCGGAGAATTTTTCACATCTCTTAATATGGGTCTCGTAGGTTTGGCATTACTTCTTCCTCTTTTTACTGCAATTCTGGGTATGTTCCTTCCAGGCTCAACGCAGGTTAAAATTTTCGGAGGTATTATTATCACAATCTTAGCTGCAGCAGGATGTAATCCTTTGTTGGCTTGTGGTATGCTTCCTTGTATCTGCGGTGCTATGCATGGCGTTACACCTCCCTACTGCGCTTGCGTATATATGGGTATGGGTATAGCAAAGGCTGAACTGGCTCCCACACTTAAAAATAATATGATTTGGATAACTATACATTATTTATTATCAGTATTGTTCATTTTAGGTTTAATTCCTATGTTCGGTTTAGTATAAGGAGGTTGTTAGAGTTATGAAGAAATTTAATGATGTATTAGGTAAAATTTATGGTATTATGATGACAGCTTCCTTTTTTGGTGGAATCGTACCGTTAATTCCTTTTATAATTGCATTGTTCGTTGGTGGCGATTTTGGTGAAACTGTATCCCTTTTCATTTATAACAAGTTTTATCCTTGGGTAATTGCTATTGGCTCTCTTGCAGTTTTGGTAGGTTTAGCGCATACTTATATAGGTGATTTCTTAGAAAAAAAAGCAAACAAGCAAAAAGAAATTAAGTAAGAATGACGAGAGGTATAAAAATGCAGGATATAACATCAAAGCTTAGTCGTTATGTGGCGGATTTAAAATATGAGCATTTGCCCGATTCGGTTATTGAGCAGACAAAATTGTTTATAGCTGATTATTATGCCGCGTGCTTTGCAGGCTATCGTATAAACAAACCTTTAAATGATGTTATGCTTCCGCTTTTATTGGAAATGGGCGGAAAAAGTGAATCAACGGTGCTGTTTTCAAAAGAAAAGTTGCCTGCTGCCAGCGCTGCATTTATGAATACTGTTTATGCACACGGTGCGGATATGGACGATGGCAACAGAAAATCCGCAGGTCATATCGGAGCTCATGTAATGTCTGCAGTTTTTGCTTTGGCAGAGGTGCTGAATTCCACCTGGGGTGATGTGATTACCGCGATAGTTGTAGGGTATGATATTTTTAACCGTGTGGCAGGTGCCGCTCAGCCTGATTTGTATAACAAAGGCTTTCATTCAACAGGTGTGGGCGGAAGCTTAGCTTGTGCCGCTGCTTGCGCAAAACTTTTAAACCTTGACCATGAAGGTGTTTATAATGCAATATCTCTTAGCGCAATTCAATCAAGCGGATTAATTATTATTGATGAAAGTGGTCAATGCTGTAAGCCTATTAATCCTGCAAACGGTGCCCGAACAGGCTTGTTATCTGCTAAATTAGCACAGGCGGGTCTTGTAAGCTCAAGAAATCCCTTGGAAAGCAAAAAAGGCTGGTTCAATGCTTTCGGAAATGAAATAGATGAAGAAACCCTATTCGATGGCTTGGGTGAAACATTCACCATTTCCGAAAGCTACCTGAAGCTTTATCCTGCTTGCAGACATACTCATTGTTGTATAGATGGTGCATTGGAATTGCGTTCTCGTCTGTTAAAAGAGGGCGTAGAGTTATCTGATATTGAGAAGATAACCATAACAATTTATCCCAGTGCAATTAAATCAGCAGGGAACATTCTTTATCCGAAAAATGCGGATGAGGCAAAGTTTTCCATACATTACGCGGTAGCAGTTGCATTAAGCAAAGGTGCTTTTGGATTGGAGGAGCTTGATGTGACTTCCTGTCAGTCAGTAAATGAATTTGTTCCGAAAATTGAACTTGTACCTGATGCGAGTTTTGAAAATCGTAAAGAGGGTATCAGAGGAGCTAAACTGCATATCGGAACTTCAAAAGGAGAGTTTGAAGAAACAGTCCTTATACCCAAGGGTGAGGCTAAAAAACCTCTTTTATGGGATGATATAGAAGTGAAATTGCGCCAATGTGTTGGTGATTTGTGTGATATCGATGTACAGAAAGCTGCAATTGATACTCTTAAAAAATCAGAACCTCAAGCACAATTTTCAATGTTATTTAAATAAATAATAAAGAGAGGTAATACGGATTTTTCCGTGTTGCCTCTCTTAATCTTATTCTGAAACTATGTTATTTAACCAGACCTTCTTTTTAACAAGAATTATACCTACTATAACTTTAATTATATCAACACATTGAACAATGACGAATGTTTGCCAAATGGGCAAATTGAAAGCATAATAAAGTGAAAAGGCAATAGGTACGCTTACACACATTATAAAGACACTGTCCATCAGGAATGTAATAAGGGTTTTGCCGCCACTTCTTATAGTGAAATATGTTGCATTTGCAAATGAATGAACGGGAATAAACAATGCACATACTTTTATGAAATAACCTGCAAGTTCTTTGGTTTCTTCTGTTGTGTTATAAAGAAGTGGTATTTTATCACCGATAAGAAAAACTACAATGCCGATAATTGCGCTTAAAAAAGCGGAGAAAGCAATTAGTTTGCGGTCTGTATCAACGGCTTCTTTAAATTTGTCAGCACCCAACTGTTTACCAATTATAATACCGATACTGCTACCCAAGGAAATGAAAGCAATGTTTGCAAGATTCATAACAGTTGAGGAGATGCTGTAGCCTGCCACAGCGGAAATACCATAAAGACTATACGCCATACTTAAAAGTGACATGCCCAAAGACCAGAAAAACTCATTGAATAATAAGGGCATACCTTTGAAGGTGATATCTTTAAATACCTTTTTAGGCATTGAAAAGCTTCTGAATGCACCTTTGAAATATTGGAATTTGTATTTCTTTCTTACAACATATATAAGAATTATAACGCATTCAACATATCTTGAAATTACTGTTGCTACAGCGGCACCCACAATACCTAAAGCAGGAGCTCCTAATTTGCCGAAAATTAAAATCCAGTTAAAAGCACAGTTGGTTAAAACTGCAATAAATCCTGCCACCATGGGTGCAACAGTTTCGCCTGTTTCGCGCAATGTGCTTGAGAAAATCTGAGCAATACAAAATGGCAATAGCCCCCAGAGAATTACTTTAAGGTAATCTTTAGCATAACTTAATGTGAGAGGAATATCGCCTGAACTATCGCTTTCATGTAAATACAAGCTTATCAGGTTGTCGTCAAACAATAAGAAAACACCTAAAGCAACCAGAAAAAGTAAAACCGAAACAATCAGTTTGTATCGCAGGGTGAAGCGTATTCCGTCATTGTCTTTTTTTCCGTAAAACTGGGCGGTAAAAATTCCTGCACCACTTAAAGCACCGAAAATCGCAAGACCAAAAACAAAAATCAACTGATTGACAATGGAAACTCCCGACATCTGTTCGGTGCCGAGAGAACCAACCATCAAATTGTCAAGCATGCTGACAAAGTTTGTTATAAAGTTTTGAATCATAATGGGGACTGCAACAGTAAGAGTCATTTTATAAAATGCCTTGTCCCCAACAAATTTCTTTAAGATAGACATATTATTTAATTAAATCGTGTTCCTTAATAAATTTGATTGTTTCATCAACTGTTGTGAATGCAAGACCAACAACAGTATCTGCGCCACCGTAATAAATTGCAATTTTTCCTGTTTCGCTATCTGCAAGAGCAGCACAAGGGAAAACAACATTGGGAACGTCACCAACAAATTCATAGGTTTCACGGGGTGAAAGAAGATAACAATCTGCTCTGTGGAGAACCTTCCAGGGCTCGTTAATATCTGTAATCATTGCTCCCATACTGTATGAGAACCCGTTGCAACTTGTGATAACACCATGATAGAAGCAAAGCCAGCCTTCGTCAGTTTCGATAGGTGTGGGGCCTGCACCAACCTTTGTCATTTCCCAGTTCTGTTCAGGTTTAATAACAAAGCGATGCTTTCCCCAATAGGTAAGGTCAGGGCTATGACTTAAGAAAATATCACCATAAGGAGTATGTCCCTTATCGCAAGGACGGGTAAAAATCATGTATTCACCATTAACCTTTCTGGGGAAAAGTACACCATTTCTTGAAACGGGAAGGACTGCATTCTCATATCTTTCCCAAGATTCGAAATCCGTTGTTGCTGCAATACCGATTGAAGTGCCTCTGTCGGTATGGCAAACCCATGAAAGATAATATTTTCCGTCAATTTCGCAAAGTCGGGGATCATAACCACGGAAGATTTTTTCATTGTTTAAATTCCAATGGATGCCGTCATCACTGAAGCCGGTTACAAGATATTGTTCGCGTGTGACATCATCCATTCTGAAAACACCTGCAAAGCCATTACCAAAAGGAACAACCGCAGAGTTAAAAATACTGTTTGCTTCCTTAACAAAAGAACGGTCAATAATGGGGTTTTCTGTGTATCTCCAGACAGGGTCTGTGCAGTTTGCAGGTTTATCCTGCCAAGGAATATTTTTAACTGTTGAATTTAAAATTTTTGCCATAATACTACCTCATCCGTCATAATAGTTTAATGTTTCTATAACAAGTCCACCAACATCGGAAATCGCTTTTTTGCTTACTGTGTGTATTTTATCCGCATTGGCAGAAATTGTTTTTGAAATGTGTTTTTTTGATGTGCCTAAGGAACAAGCAGGAAAATCATATTTTGAAAAAGGAGTATAAGAACTTGTCCCTAAAAGAGATTTTTCTCTTTGAATATTTATTTTTAGATTTTCTGCAGCTTCGCCTATAATTGAAGCAACCTCCGAACTGCCCTTCGTCCCGCTACCGTCTTTAAAAAATACTGCAAGCTTTTTTGAAGTTGTAATTTCTTCAAGAGGAATGAAAACAGTGGGCACATCTGTATAAAGTCGTTTGTGCTTTTTCGCAAAGTGATAAGCGCCTGCGCGGGAAGAATACTCACTTCCGGTTATAAGACAACAAATTTCTGTTTTTTCATATCTGAAAGAGTTATCATGGAGCTGTTTCATAACGCTCAACAGTATAGAAGAGGGGATAATCCCTGAACTGATACCTGAAGCAACCTTGCGATTGTTTATAATAAATGCCGACATAACATAAAAAGGGACAAACCCAATTGAAACAACTGATAGGAAATTGAAAAATGCCGATTGCTTCGGCGCCCCGGAAAATAAAAATAAAAGTCCACTGCAAAAAAGAATTGTGTTTCCTATAAGAGCGCACATACTCAAAATAAATGGTGACCTGTTTCCGAAAAGATGAGCGCGCATGCTTTGGGGAGCATCGGAACGAGAAACAAGAACAACTCTGCCGAGAGTTTCTCCCCGGCTGTATCTCACACCTAAAATATTTTTACTCATTTTTACAGGTGTAATAAAATCTAACTTTTTACCGTCAAAAATAAATTTATAGGAAAAAACACAAAAAACAAACAGGCTTATCAAAAGTGAAACAGCTGATTGTGCAACAGAGCCTGTATTGACTGCATTGCAAAAAAGAATTACGCAAATAACCAAAAGCGCGCACAGTAGCTTTTCAGCTAATGTACCCGCTCCGGGATGGGTTTTGAATTGTTCTTGGTGAGTTTCATCGCAAAACTTTTTAAGCTCGTTCATAAAAACATGTTGGACTTGCTCTTCTCCGGGAGAACCTGCCCTTCGATCCCTTGAGGAGTTCAGAACAAGCTCTGCCGTATCAAGAACATATTCAACATTCTGGTGTTCTAAATTTGGTGAAGCAGTCATAAACAAGGACTCCCAAATCAGTTATTTATAATAGCTTTAAAATCTTCATATGCCTTTTCCCATTCAGCATTGTTTTGAGGCTCGTAAAGCTTAAGGTTTTCGCCATTAGCAATAATTTTTCTTGCTTCTTTTATATCTTTTATTGCTCCTGTTGACATAAGCTGAATTGCAACATTACCCAAAGCGGTAGCTTCAATAGGACCACCATAAACCTTTACATTACAGCTTTGTGCTGTCATTTGAAGAAGCAGTTTGTCCTTTGTTCCGCCACCCATAACATGAATTCTGTCGTAATTTTTTTCTGTGCATTTTTTGATTCCGTCAAAAGTATAGCGATATTTAAGAGCAAGACTTTCGTAAATACAGCGAATTATTTCCCCGACTGTTTGGGGAACGTATTGGCATGTTTTTTCGCAATATTCTTTTACGCGTTTAGGGAGATTTCCCATAGGTGCAAACTCAGGCGCGTCGGGGTCGATAAAACATTTGAAGGGTTCACATTCCAATGCAAGCTTTTCAAGCTCTGCATAAGAATATTCTTTGCCCTCCCTGATCCATTGACGGCGACTTTCCTGAATAAGCCAAAGTCCGCATATATTTTTCAAGAAAGCGGTGGTGTAATCGTAGCCACCTTCATTTGTAACATTAAGTTTCTTTGAAGCTTCGTTAATGATGGGTTCTTTAACCTCTGTTCCGAACAAGGACCACGTACCGCAGCTGATAAAAGCAAAGTCGTCATATTCGCAAGGTGTAGCAGTTATAGCACTTTGAGTATCATGAGCTGCCACGCTGACAATATCGGCTTTTGGTACACCCAATTCTTCGCAAATCTCATCAGAAAGTTGACCGATAACAGCTCCTGTAGGTGCGATGGGAGTTAAAAGCTCTTTTTTGATCCCGAATTTTTCAAGAATTTCATCAGACCAGTCTTTTGTTTCCAAATCAACCATCTGAGATGTTGTAGCAATTGAATATTCAGTGGACTTTACACCGGAAAGCATGTAGTTGAGAAGGTCCGGCATAAAGAGAAGAGTTTCAGATTCCTCTAATATGTAAGGGCGGCTTTCTTTAAGAGAAAGAAGCTGGAAGATAGTGTTGAAATCCATAAACTGAATTCCTGTAATATCATACATTCTTTCTTTTGACATATATTTTTGTGATTTTTCAACCATGCCATCGTTTCGGGCATCGCGATAATGAACAGGATTTTCAACCAAAGTACCATCTTTACGAAGAAGACCAAAGTCAACACCCCAGGTATCAATACCGATAGAGTCAAAGCCACCGGCTTCTTTTGCTTTGAGTATGCCCTGTTTTATTTCATGAAAAAGCCTTTGAACATCCCAATAAACCGTGCCGTTAATTTTAACCGGATCATTGGAGAAACGGTGAACTTCCTGAAGCTCTATTTTTTCTCCATCAAAAATTCCGAGGATTGCTCGGCCGCTTGAAGCACCGAAATCAAATGCGAGTACTCTTTTCATACATATCACCTCAAGAAACAGTTAATAATAATCTCTTCCGCTTCTTCTTCTGTTTTTCCCAGTGTCTGAAGTTTTAAGAGCTGGTCATTGTTTATTCTGCCGATAGCAGCTTCGTGAACAATATTTGCTTCACAATGGTTTGCTGCAATTTCAGGAATTGAGCGGATGTGCGCATTACCCATAATAATGGAATCGCACTGAACATGAGCTTTACATTCTGCATTGCCTACTGCACGGGGATAGAAAACTTGTTCAGAGTTGTCCTTTGCTACGGAACGGGAAATAATCTGAGAGGAGGCACCTTCACCGTTAAGCTCAATAACCATATCGGAATGGGCGATTTGGTTACCGTGAGTCATAAGCTTTTCAAGGATTACCAGACGCGCACCTGCTTGCAATTTGGCAAAAGTATCGCGCTTTGTGGAATCAACACCCTTAATCTGAACGCTTTCCATTTCACAAAAAGAGTTTTCATCCATAAAAATTTCTGTGGTAGGATTAAGTATTCTTTCTCCTTTACCATCGCCCTCGCCATAGTGCTTTTCAACGTATTTGATGCGGGCGTTTTTGCCGATGTGGAAACGGTGAATACCGTCGTGCTGGCTATCATTATCGCCTGAGTTATGGATTCCGCAACCTGCAACGATTAATACATCAGCATCTTCCTCGATATAAAAATCGTTGTAAACAAGGTCATTGACACCTGCCTGAGTAATTATAACAGGAATGTGAACACTTTCATTTTTAGTTCCTGCTTTTACGGTTATATCTATACCGGGCTTATCTTTTTTAGGCTCAATTATAATATTTGCACTTGAACGTCTTTCGGCACTTTCTCCGTTTTTTCTTAAACTGAACGCGCCTTGGGGAATTTCGTGCAAATCAGCAATTGCTTCGAGCATATGTTTATCTGTATTATTCATAAATTTTAACGTTCCTTTTATCTGAATGTGCAAGTATTGTCAAACTGTGACATGAGTTGGGGGAAAATTTCCTCCGCAGAACCTTTTTTAGAAACAATGCCGTTTGCAACTACAGCAATTTCATCGGCAATTTTCATAATTCTTTCCTGATGAGAAATGATTATCATACTTTCTTTGCGTTTTTTGGAAATCCCCTTAAAGCTTTCAACAAGCATGTTAAAGCTCCACAGGTCAATTCCTGCTTCCGGTTCATCATAAATCGCAAGCTTCAAATCTCTTGCCATAAGAGTTGCGATTTCTATTCTTTTTATTTCACCACCGGAAAGAGAAGCATCAACCTCACGATTAAGGTAGTCCTTTGAACAAAGGCCTACATTTGTGAGATACGCGCAACATTGATCCTCAGGTAAATCCTCACCATGAGCAAGACTTAAAAGGTCACGGACGGAAAGCCCCTTAAATCGGGGAGGCTGCTGAAAAGCATAACCTATACCGAGCTTTGCGCGCTCTGTTATGGACATATCCGTAATATCAATGCCATTCCAGAGTATCTGACCACCGGTGGGCTTCTGAATACCCATAATAATCTTTGCGAGAGTGGATTTACCACCTCCGTTAGGTCCTGTTATAACAAGAAATTTGCCGTCCTCAAGAGTGAGAGAAACGTCTGTAAGTATTTCTTTCTCTCCTAAATCATCGGACACATTAAATGAAATGTTTTTTAATTCAAGCATAATATTCTCCGAAAAGTGTAGTATTTTATTAGCATAATATTTCAACTATGAATTATATACAATTTTACATGTTTATTCAAGTCTTTTTGAAAAATCCTTGTTAAATGTTCAGGGGTGTGGTATATTAAATTTAATAAATCTTTGGAGGCGAGTATATGCAACGATTTGGTGGCGAGTATGAAGCGGCATTGTCAAGAGAAGAGCTTGAAAATGTGCTCCGTGAATCTGTAACGGGTGTAGCAATTGTTTCACCCCATCCGGACGGAGTTAAGCTTAATTACACAAATGATGCTTTTTTTGAGATTTTCGGTTATACCCGTGATGAGTATGAAGAGGTAGGCGATGAGGTTCGTCTTAATCTTTTTAACCAAGAAGATTTTATGAATATCATTACCAAAATTAATAGCGACTATGCTCCCGGTGAGGTTATAAACTTCGAGTGCAGGATTAATAAAAAAGGCGGAAACCAGGCATGGGTTCTTATATCCACACGTAAGCCCAGCAATGCAAAAGAGGGTGAACAGGATTTCGTCTGCAATATTGTTGATATCAGCGATACAAAAAACCTGCAAATGCAGCTTCAGAAAGAGAAAATTCGATACGAGATTATCGAAGAGCTTTCTGATAATATAATTTTCAACTATGATGTTGCTACTGATGTTTTTGAAGCATCTGCAAAGATACTTCGTTCATTAGGAACAAAAACAAAATTTGATAATGCCATTGAAAATATTACTTATGGAGATATGCTGGATCACCGAGATGTTCCTGCGTTCATCGGCGCATTGAGTAATGCTCTGTCAGGTCAGAGGAAAAACAGCTTTGATGCCAGAATCATAAATAATCGCGGTGACGGCATTTGGCATAGAATCAAATTTACTGTTATTTATGATGACAAGGGAAATGCAGCACAGTTTATAGGAAGTCTTACTGATATAGATAAAGAGAAAAAAGAAAAATCCCGACTTATTGTTCAGGCGGAAACCGATCAGCTTACGGGCTTCCTTAACAAAATTTCAACAGCATTGAAGATAAACGAAATTATAAGAGATGAAGAGGAAAAAGGTGCGTTATTCCTTTTCGATATTGATGATTTCAAAAAGCTCAATGACACATACGGACATCATGTGGGTGATGTGTTCCTGAAAGAATTTACCAATAAGCTTTCAATTTCTTTCCGTACTTCTGATATTTTAGGCAGAGTTGGCGGCGAAGAGTTTATTTTGTATTTGAGCGGTGTTGGCGACAATAAGCACTATATTGAAGAAAAAGCACAACAAATATTGAATATTTGCAGTAGCATTCATATTGAAGCTGCACCTGAAAGAGTTTTTTCTTGCAGTATAGGTATAGCAAGGTGTCCCGCCGACGGAAAGACATATACCGAACTTTATGAAAAAGCTGATGAAGCGATGTATTCAGTAAAGAAAAGCGGGAAAAATAATTTCGCATTTTTTGAACAGGGGATACTTAATTATGTCGCAGATAATTGAATATATAAAGGACAAAAATGTCCTGATACTCGGTATGGGCAGAGAAGGAAAATCAACTCTCTCATACATAAGAAAGCATCTTCCTGAAAAACATTTAACAATTGCAGATAAAAATGGTTTTATAAGCGATGACAAAAATATTTCGGTTGTTTCCGGTGAGGGCTATTTAAACTCTTTAGGCGACTTTGATATTGTTTTTAAAAGCCCGGGCATAGCTTTTCTGGATGATGTGATATATCCTGAAACAACAGAAATAACCTGCCAGACAGATATGTTTTTGCGTTTTTGTAAACCTATAGTAGTAGGTATTACAGGCTCAAAGGGAAAGACAACAACATCAACTCTCATTTATGAAATGCTTAAAGCAGGTGGGGTTAATACCTGCCTTATAGGAAACATAGGTGTACCTGTTTTTGAAAAAGCTGATGAGGATGAAAGCCTTGTTGCGGTAATTGAAATGTCTTCCCATCAGCTTGAATTTACTAAGGCTTCGCCTCATGTGGCAGTTCTTGTTAATATTTATGAAGAGCATCTTGACCATTATAAAGATGGATTTAAAGGTTATGTTGAAGCAAAGCTCAATATAGCTGTTCATCAAAAAGAAAATGATTATTTGATATACAATCCCGAGCAGGAGCTTGACGGGATTGTGGATTGGTCAAAGGTTGTTAAAGGAAATAGTAATCCCGTAACGTTTACAGATGCAAAGCAAGATGATTTTGTTAATGAACTCTGGAATTCTACCGAACACCTTAAGGGAGAACATAATCGTCAGGATATTGCTTATGCTTTAGCGGTTGCAAAAATCTTTGGGGTTGATGACGATGCGGTAAGAACTGCAATAAAATCCTTCGGTGGCATCGAACACCGAATGGAATATGTGGGAAATGTAAATGGTATCAACTGGTACAATGACAGTATTGCAACAATTCCAACAGCAGTTATTGGTGCTGTAAAGGCTCTCGGAAATGTTGATACTCTTCTTTTCGGTGGACTGGACAGAGGCATTGATTATACAGATTTTATCGGCTTTTTGTCGGAAAGTAGCATCAAAAATCTTGTTGGACTTCCTGAAACAGGACATAACATTATAAATACTCTTAAAGAAAAAGGTGTAAATAAAAATTACATTTGTGCCGAGAATATGGCTGAGGCAGTAAAAATATGCTCAGACATAACGGAAAAAGGAAAAAGTTGTCTTTTCTCTCCGGCGGCAGCAAGCTATAATTATTATAAAAATTTCGAGGAAAAGGGAAAACACTTTAAATCTGAAATACAAAATTTGACAAAATAATGTTTTAGTAATATACTATATACCTAAGAAAAACTAAAAAAGGAGATATGAAAATGAAAAAAGTTTTTTCTGTTATTCTTGCAGTTTGTATGCTTTTCTCACTTGTAACAATGAGCTTTGCAGGCTACAAGGATGAGGCAAAGCTTCAGTTCAACAAGAACGGTAAGTTTAAAATTCTTTGCCTTGCAGATGTTCAGGATGATTATCCTATGGAGCCCGATGTGCTTCAGTTTATTGCAGAGGCTCTTGATTTTGCTGCTCCTGACCTTGTTGTTTTTGTTGGCGACAATGTTGTTGGCGAAGATATAAGAGCAATTGATGAAATGATTGCACCTCTTGATGAAAGAGGCATTCCTTTTACCTTCGTTTTCGGTAACCACGATGATGAGGGTGGTATGGTTAAGGAAGATCAGCTTGCAGCCTACCAGAAATACGAAGGTTGTATGGCTTATGATGCAGATCCCGCTCTTTCAGGCTGCGCAACTCATAATGTTCCCATTCTTTCAAGTGACGGAAGAAAGGTTGCATTTAATATCTGGTGCTTTGACAGTGGCGGAAGCATCCATGATGAAAATGGTACTTGGCTTGGTTATGACCACGTTCACGCTGATCAGATTGAATGGTACAATACAACTCGTGATGCTTTAGCTGCAGAAAACGGCGGTAAGGTTGTTCCTGCTATGGCTTTCCAGCATATTATTCCCCAGGAGCCCGTTGAAATGATTTTCTATGAGGGAGCTGTTTCTCTCGGTGAAGCTACTATCAATTTCTCCGATGGTACTGTTTATACTCCTATTCCTGATATTACAAAGTATGATGGATATATTTTTGAGAAAAGCTGTCCCAGTTACGGTAATGACGGTCAATGGGATGCAATGGTTGAAGGTGGCGATGTTCTCGGTCTTGTTGTTGGTCATGACCATGTAAACAACTTCGTTGCAGATTGTGGCGGTATTGACCTTATCCAGACTCCCGGTTGCACATATAACTCATATTATAACAATATGTATCAGGGTGCAAGAGTTATTGAACTTAACGAAGCTGACCTTACAACATATGAAACTTATAACCTTACATCAAGTGCACTTGCACAGAGAGACGATTCACAGTTAGACGATATGGACGGAAGAAATAACTATGATTTCTTCTATACAATTGAGAAGCTCTTCTCTGCAATTTACAATTTCTTTGTTGATTTCTTCAAAGCCCTTTAATAAAAATGATCCGGATTCAAATCGAATCCGGATCATTTTTATTCCCAGAGTTTTTATATGCCCAAAAGTATATTTGAATTTCTCAAGCCACCATCCTTGATGAAATCATTAACGGAATATGCGTGCTTTTCTAAATCATTGCAGGTAGCTTTGGTTATATCCTTTTGTTTTAAAATGCTGATTATTTCTTCGGCAATATTGTTTATAATTTCATTTTTTATATTTGCATTTTCTGAGGAATTATCTGTTGATATGAGGAACTCAAGTGAGTCTGCAATAAATTCACCATTCGGCAAATCGCGCAATGCTCTGAACTGCCATTTATAATAGGGCATATATTTTCCGTTTAAAAGAAAATAGACTTTCATTGCTGCATTAGAAAATTCAAAAAGTGAGAGCTGAGCAGAAGCGGTTTCGCCACGTTTCAAAATGCGAGGATAATTATACTGCCCGCTTTGCGCCATTATAAGAATATTTCCTGCAATCTTTTTAAGAAGAATATCTTGAGGCATATTTTTTAGCTTGTTTCGTATTTCTGTAAATTCTCCTAGTTCATCCTTGAAGATTTTGCCGTTTGTAGCTTCTGCCAAAGCATAATCAGGGAGAGAAAACCATTGCTCAACAGTCAGTTCACCATTTGGTGAACCGATTTTTTTATTATAAAAATCTTTGGTTCTGAAAACACCGTTTCTGCTTCCGCCAACGGGTTTTACAAGGCTTCTCTTGTAACCGCAAAATTCTTTGGGGAGTTTATTGTATGCTTTTTCCAAGTTGAAAAAAGTTTTTTCATCAATGATGTTTTCGTCAGGGAGAAATAAGCAAAAGCCCGGCTCAAAATCGTGATCGTGTGAAATGTCATCATCGTAACCATAGCAATCCGAACCACTGCCCACAAGACCGACTGCAATTAAGTGTTCAAACTCACCAAACTGCTCTTTAAGCATGGGTATGCCGCAATCTTCATAATATTTTCTGGAAAGCTCAAGACCTTTCATAAATAACCCTCGCTCTTTCTTTTAATTTCATCTCATATAAAAATCTGCCGTAGTAACCAAATGTAGGAGCGCATTTTTCACAGACAAAAGCATAATTTCCATTAATTTCAGAATAGTTTTCATCAAGCACCTGTTGGGCTTTATCTAACAAAATATCTATTTCTTCGCAGGCATTTTCAAGACCCTTTTGAGCTTCATATAAATTTGCCATATTAAGATAGCTTACTGCTTGCTCTAAATTGAAAAGGGGATTATGGTTTAATACCTCAATTGCTTTTTCATAAAGCTCAGAGGCTTTTTCAAAAAGCTTCAAGTCAACAAGAGAAAGTGCAAAATTATTATATAGTCCTGCAAGCTTAGGGTCATTCTCGGGTAAAAGCTTTTCATATAAGTGAACCGCTTTTTCAAAAAGTGGTATGCTTTTATCTGCTTCACCGAAAGCCTTATAGGCGGTGGCACAGTTGATAAATGCGGTGGCACCGGTTACAGTATTTTCTATATTTAACACCTTTAGTAAATTGAGCGCTTTTTCACAGTATTTATAACAATTTTCTCTTTCTCCGATTTTTCTGTAAAGCCCGATACATTCGTTGCAAAGAGAAAACAATGCTTTGTTGTCATTAAAGTTATGAGCTTTGTTTACCCATTTTTCAAGAAAGTCGCGGGCAAAGTTGTAATCATTTCTGCTTAAAATGTAGTCAAGCTCTGCTATAACAATTTTTATATCAATTGTATCAATGGAAGAGTTCATAATTTAACCTCGTATATTTTTATAGGTAATATTTTATCACGGTATTGAGAGATTTACAATGAGAATATATGCCGAATATTAATTAATTCAGTCGCTTTAGCGCGTTAAAGTGGTGAAGTTGCATAAAAGAAAAGCGGATTGTTAAGAAGTCTATGGCAAAGTCTACAAAATAAAAGAATTTGAGTAAAACCTCTTTACTTTATCGCGCTAAAGTGGTAAAATGCTGACACAAACAAAAAAGACGATGATGTCTAACGGAGGAATTAATCATGAAAAAAGTATTAGCTATTGCAATGAGCGTAGTTCTCGTTCTTGGTATTGTTTGCGCATTTGCTGCTTGCGGCGGCAATGGTGGCAATGATACAACTGCTCCTGCGGATGATACAACAAAAGCAGCCGCAACTTCTGACCTTGCTTATATCAAAGATAAAGGTACAATGATTATCGGTATCACAGAATATGAGCCCATGAACTACAAAGATGAAAACGGCAAATGGACAGGTTTCGATACAGAGTTTGCAGAACTTGTTTGTGCAAAGCTTGGTGTTAAAGCAGAGTTTGTTGAAATTAACTGGGATACAAAAACAACAGAGCTTAAAACCAAAACAATTGACGCTGTTTGGAACGGTATGACAATTAAAGAAGAGCTTAAAGATTCAATGGATATTAGTGATGCATATGTTCTTAATGCACAGGTTATCGTTACAAAAGCAGAAAATGCAGAAAAATATGCAGATGCTGAAGGTATAAAGGATGCTGCAATTGCAGTTGAAAGCGGTTCAGCAGGCGAAAGTGAAGCAAGCGCAGTTGCAACAAATGTTATTCCTGTTAAAACTCAGGCTGACACACTTGTTGAGGTTAAATCCGGTAGTGCTGATTGCGCAGTAATTGATATCACAATGGCTAAAGCTATGACAGGCGAAGGCACAGATTACGAAGGCCTTACCTACACAGGCTCTCTTTCCGAAGAGTTCTATGGCATCGGTTTCCGCAAGGGCGCAGATACTTGCACAGAAATTAACAAGATTATCGCAGACCTTAAAGCAGATGGCTCTCTTCAGAAGCTTGCTGACAAATACGGTGTTACACTTGCTGACTGATTTTTAGAATAAAATAAATTTCACGGCAGAGTACCGAAAGGCGCTCTGCCGTTGAATACTGTAAAAATGCATTTCAAAAAATGTTTGGAGAAAGATAGATGGACAACGGTATTTTTACTGAAGTTGTTACAAGGCTTTCAGAGGGTTTTGTTACTACAATTGAAATATTCCTTTTAACGCTTCTTTTTTCCCTTCCTTTAGGACTTGTTATAAGTTTCGGCTCTATGAGCAAAATTAAGCCAATAAAATATATAGTGAAATTTGTTGTCTGGGTTGTGAGAGGCACCCCTCTTATGCTCCAGCTTATTCTTGTTTTCTACGGTCCCGGACTTCTCGGCTCATGGGCAAATGATATGATTGCATCCGGAACAACAAATGGTTTTATTGAATGGCTTTCCACCTGGGCAGTTATGGACAGGTTTGTGGCGGTTATAATCGCATTTTCAATCAACTATGCCTGCTATTTTTCTGAGATTTATCGTGGCGGTATTGAAAGCATTCCGAGAGGACAGTATGAAGCAGGTCAGGTTCTTGGTATGACAAAGTCACAGATTTTCTTTAAAATCGTACTTATGCAGGTTATTAAGAGAATAATCCCTCCCATGAGTAATGAGATTATAACTCTTGTTAAAGATACATCCCTTGCGAGAGTTATTGCAGTTTATGAGCTTATCTGGGCAGGTGAAGTATTCATTAAATTGAGAGGTACATTATGGCCACTTATGGCAACTGCTATTTTCTACCTTTTGTTTAGCGGACTTCTTACTGTTATATTCGGTAAAATTGAAAAGAAACTTGATTACTATAAAATTTAAGGTCGAAAGGAGCTTTTATAATGTCTGTACTTGAAGTTAAAGATTTGATGAAAAGCTTTGGGAAGACCAGAGTTTTAAAGGGTGTCAGCTTCAATCTTGATGAGGGCGAGGTTTTGAGTATTATCGGTTCTTCCGGTAGCGGTAAAACCACAATTCTTCGTTGCATAAATCAGCTTGAAACTGCTGATAGCGGTTATATTTCCGTTGCAGGAGAAGTTTTCTTTGACGGAACAAAGAAAGATGAAAAAGCCAAGGACAAACGTAGTAAACAGTTGCTTGTAGGACTTGTTTTTCAGGATTTTCACCTTTTTCCCCAATATAATGTTCTTAAAAATGTAACTCTTGCGGCAGAATTGCTTGCAAAAGAACGAGAGGACTACAAGCATAATAAAAAACAAATCCACGATGAAATTATTGATAAAGCAAAAGAAATTCTTGGCAAAGTAGGACTTTCCGATAAATTGGAAAACTATCCTTGTGAGCTTTCCGGTGGTCAGAAGCAACGTGTTTCAATTGCAAGAGCATTGATGCTTGAACCGAAGGTGTTGTTCTTTGACGAGCCTACATCTGCTCTTGACCCTGAGCTTACAGGCGAAATCCTTAAGGTTATCAAGGGTCTCGCGGAAGAAAAAACAACAATGGTAATTGTTACCCATGAAATGTCATTTGCAAAAGCCGTTTCAACAAAGGTTATCTTTATGGATGATGGTGTAATTGCCGAAGAGGGTACACCTGAAGAGGTTTTCGATAATCCGAAATCAGAAAGAACAAGAGCTTTTATTTCCAAGTTTGACGATTAATTAAGCGCATAAGTTGATTTGGCTTACTCGGCGTACCTTTGTACGCAGTCGCTCACCAAATCTGCCTTCTGCATCTTAATCCGGGAAATTTATTAACAAAAAACCGTTGATGGGCATAGTATGAGGTAAACAAGCACTATGCCGTCAACGGTGTTTTTTCAGGTGGCGATGAGAAAAGCTTTTGTCGTCCGTGAATTGCCTGAAAAATCTGTGCATAAAATACCCGCCTGCGAAATCTCGCAGGCGGTAAATTTATATGTTTTATTATAACTTTTCAAGAATTTTTAAAACAATATCAGAAAATGCAGTAACATCGGAAACAACAGAATTTGTATATTCGCTGACTGAAACATCATCTGCATTATCGGAAATTTTTCTTACGCTTATAAAGGGTACATTCAAAAGATAGCAAACAGCACCTAAAGCACCACTTTCCATATCAAAAGCATTTATATTGAAAATTTCCTTGTATTTTTCTCCAAGCTCTTTGTTTGTAAGGAAAAAATCACCTGTACCAAGGTTTCCGTGCTTGAAGCCCTCAACAGAACAAGCTGCTTTATAAAGGTTATTGTCGCATTTGTATATGTAATCCTCCTGACCGGGCTTCTGACCGGGAAGTCTGCCGATGGGAGTAAGGTCAAAATCACATTCAACACAGGAATCGGAAACTATTATATCGCCTTTAAAAACGCCTGAAACAGCACCGCTCCAGCCTGTATTTATAACACCGTCAAAATTATCATGGTTAAGAGCAAGAGCTGCACCCATAGCCGCGTTTACCTTGCCTATACCAAAGCAAACAACAGTACAATTATGGTTGTTGTAAGTAAAATCAAAAGCAGGCATATGTTTGATTTTATATTCTTTTACAACAAGCTCGCCAAGACTTTTTTTACAAGGATTAAATTCATCAATATCGGCAATAAGAATAAGATATTTCATTTTATTTGTCCTCACTTTCAAGTGCATTTTTAAGCGCTTTTGCCAATTGATCCGGGCATGATGTGGATTTGAAACCACAACGGATGCCTGCAACTGCATTTATGATTTCTTCTGCAGGCTTACCCTCGCAAAGAGCAGCAATTCCCTGCAGGTTACCATGGCAACCGCCCTGGAATTTAACATTTTTTACAATACCGTTTTCAATATCGAAGGTAAGATTTCTTGAGCAAACGCCCTGGGGTTTATATTCAAATGTCATTTTTAACTTCCTCACTTTCGTTTTTTAATAAGTTGAATGCTTCTTCCAATGTATCGAGTGGTGATTGTCCGCTTGATTTTTTTACGGTTATATATGGCTTCGGACCCTTTGAAACAAGGATTCTTCCTCTCATACCTTTAACAAGCAGAGCCACCTTCTGCATATCAATTTCCTCAACATACAAAAGCAGACTGTTGTTATTCTGTCCGATTTCATAAATGCCCATTGATGCGGCTGTGTTTCTCAGCAGAGCAACCTTTACAAGTCCTTCAACACCTGCGGGTGGTTCACCAAAACGGTCAATAAGCTCGTCAATAACATCGGAAGCATCATCCTCAGTTTTAATATCTGCAATTCTTTTGTAAATAGAAAGTCTTTGGGGCAGGCTTTCAATATAGTTTTCAGGAATGTGAGCATCAATGCGGATATCAATAAGGCATTCTTTTTGATTGGTTTTTATATCTTCGCCCTTTTCTTCAATAACCGCTTCGGAGAGGAGCTTCATATACATGTCGTAACCAACTGCCTCCATATGACCATGCTGCTCGGAGCCTAAAAGGTTACCTGCACCTCGGATTTCCAAATCGCGCATAGCAATTTTAAAGCCTGAACCGAATTCAGTGTATTCGCGGATAGCAGTAAGTCGCTTTTGGGCAATCTCAGTTAATTCGCGGTTACGGTTAAATGTAAGGTAGGCAAAGCCACGCCTTGCAGAGCGACCAACACGACCTCGTATCTGGTGAAGCTGTGCAAGTCCAAGGTGATCTGCATTTTCAATTATCAGAGTGTTAGCATTTGGAACATCAACACCTGTTTCAATAATAGTGGTGCAGACTAATATATCTATTTCACCCTCTAAAAGCTGACGCCACACTTCTGAAAGCTCATCCTCGCTCATTTTTCCGTGAGCAATTCCAATATTGGCATCGGGTAAAAATTCGTGAATTGTTGCAGCAGTTTTATCAATGGTGTTAACCTTATTATGAAGATAATAAACCTGACCGCCACGGCGGATTTCCTTTGACATAGCCTCAGTGATAACTTCCCAATCGTGCTCTAAAACATAGGTCTGAACAGGGAAGCGGTCCTGGGGAGCTTCTTCAATAACAGACATATCACGAATACCCGACATAGCCATATTCATTGTTCGGGGAATGGGTGTTGCGGAAAGAGTAAGGCAGTCAACATCAGGATACAATTCCTTTAGTTTTTCTTTTTGCCCAACACCAAACCGCTGCTCTTCATCAACGATTATAAGCCCCAAATCCTTAAAGACAATATCTTTAGAAATAAGGCGGTGCGTACCCACAATAATATCAATTGCACCTCGTTTAAGAGCTTTGATAATTCTTGTTTGCTCCTTTGGAGTTCTGAAGCGGGAAAGCATATCTGCTTCAATGGGAAAGCCTTCAAAACGGCGGAGAATGGTATTGTAATGCTGAAGCGCAAGAATAGTTGTGGGAACGAGAATTGCACATTGTTTGCCGTCTGCAATGCATTTGAAGGCCGCCCTTAAAGCAACCTCGGTTTTACCAAAGCCAACATCACCGCAAAGAAGTCTGTCCATAGGGTGAGGCTTTTCCATATCTTTTTTTATTTCGTTGATACTGCGAAGCTGATCGTCAGTTTCTTCATACTCAAAACGCCTTTCGAAGTCGTTTTGCATATCAATGTCAGGGGAGAACGCAAAGCCTGCTGTTTTCATTCGTTTGGAATAAAGCTCAATAAGCTCTTTTGCCATGTTTTTGGCAGAGGCTTTGACTCGGGCTTTCATTTTCTCCCAATCATTACCGCCTAATCGGGAAAGTTTGAGGGTTTTTGTATCATCCTTGGGACCTATATATTTAGAAACAAGGTCAAGCTGAGTAACGGGAACATATAAAGCATCGCCTTTAGCATAGGTGATTTTTATAAAATCCTTTGTAAGTCCCGACACCTCTAATTTCTGAATACCGTCAAAAATTCCGATTCCATGAACAGAATGAACAACATAATCGCCTCTTGAAAGCTCTTCAAGGCTTTGAATTGCATCTGCTGCTTTATAGTTCTTTTTGCGCTTTTGGGTGGATTTATGAACACCCTTTCCGTAAGAAATGATATTGAATTTTTCGCCGGGGTAACGGAAGCCACCTGAAAGTCCGCCTGATAAAATGCTTACTGTGTTTTTGGGGAATTGTGCAGGTGGAACCGGGAAAAACATTGCTTTAATGTCCTCTGTTTCCAAAGCTTCCACAAGGGAATTTGCACTTTTTTCCGTACCTGCAAGAATAATGCAGGTTTCTTTTTTTGAAAGTGAGGGCTTTAAGTCATCAAGAAGAACCTCTAAGGAGCCATTCCAGAGAGGATTTTGTTGAACATTAAATGTTGTGAGACTTTTGACGGGCGTATCAAAGCTGCCACGAGTAAAGTTATCTATATAAATTGCTTTCTTTTTTTCGTAAATCAAAAGCAATTCGGGAAATGTTAAAGAAAAACGATCAAGACCTTTTGTAAGAACTCCATTTTCAAATTGCGCTTTTATTTCCTGTAAAAGTAGCTTTGATGAATTCTGAACCTTATCTTTAACTGATGCGCTTTCGCAAACAAAAAGGAAGGCATCATCCATATAATCAAAAATTGAAGCAGGGTTTTCATAGGCGAGAGAAAGATATTTATCAACAGACTGGAGTTTAACGCCCGAATTCAACATTTCAATATCTTTATTTAACTGCTCTTTTGCTTTTTTTGAGCCTTTACCTGAAACGGTAGAAGCAAAGGCTTCAATTTTTTCTTTTAAAATATTTTCATTGTCAAAAACAATTTCAGTTGACGGGGTAATTTCGCAAAAATCAAGATTATCTGTTCTTCTCTGGGTTGATACGTCAAAAAGAGAGATTGTGTCAACCTCATCACCCCAAAGCTCAATTCGCACAGGTTGAGGAGAATCGGGTGGGAAAAAGTCAATAATTCCGCCTCTTACGGCAAATTGACCTGCACCTTCAACGCTTTCTGCACGTTTAAAGCCTGCAGAAATGAGGATTTCAGTAATCTTTTCTGTGGAAATTTCTGTGTTGAAGTCTATTCTAAATATGCGGCTTTTAAGCTCTTTGGGTGGGATTGTAAGTTGCAGAGAAGCTTCTGCGGAACACACTACAATTTTACATTCATTCTTTAAAACTGAACATAAGGTTTTAATTCTTAACTGTTCATATTCCCTTGATTGACCCTGTGAAGAGTTGAAAGAGAAATCTCTTGCAGGGTAGAAGCCTGCAATTTCTTTATTACCGTTTAATTCATTTATATCTGCAGTGAATTTTCTGGCACTGCTTTCATCAGGCAAAACAACAATAGCTCTGCGAGAAAATTCCTCGCAAAGCGAAAAAATAAGATGTGCTTTTGGTGCAGGGGGTAAACCAACAATTCCCGAAGGACACATGTCTGCACCAATGTAACGAACAACATCCTGATATTGAGTTGAATTCTGAAAAAGATGTTTATAGCCTGACATAATATTAACCGTTATATTTTGACATAGCACCCTCAAAATCGCCCTTTATGAGCATTTCGAGAGCATCTGCACCATCTTCAATAGCTGTTCTGACAGAGGGGATATCTTTTTTAGGGAAATTAGCAAGCACCCAATCTGCTAAATCATAATCGGGGTGAGGCTTTGCGCCAACGCCTATTTTGATTCTCGGAAAATTTTCAGAACCTAAATGCGCAATAAGGCTTTTTATTCCGTTGTGACCGCCGGCAGAGCCTTTTCTTCTTATACGAAGCTTGCCGGGCTCTAATGAAATGTCATCAAAAATAACAATGATATTTTCAACGGGGATTTTGTAGAATTTTGCACATTCTGCAACTGCCACACCGCTATTATTCATCATTGTCTGGGGCTTCATAAAAAGCACCTTGCTGTTTCCGATTCTTGCATCGCCTATAAGTGCATGAAATTTAAGCTTCTTTGCTTTAAATCCCAGCTTATCTTCAAGGTGAGTGATGAACAGAAAACCTGCATTGTGGCGGGTTGTTTCGTATTTTGTGCCGGGATTTCCAAGACCAACGACTAAAAAATCATATGTGGAATTACCGCCATCTTTTTTTAATTTATTAAACATTGTATTTTTGTTTCTCCGATTATTTAATATGTTGTCTTTTATAGGGCTTTTTAATATTTACCCAATCTTCTTTTACAGTCTGTTTGTTTCTTGCAACCGCAAGAGCATTGTCAGGAACATCCTCTGTTATTGTGGAGCCTGCGGCGGTGAAAGCATTTTCGCCGATTGTAACTGGGGCAACAAGATTAGTATTGCATCCAATGAAAGCACCGTCTTTAACAGTTGTACGGGATTTGTTCCTGCCATCATAGTTTACCGTTACGCAGCCGCAACCAAAATTAACATCCTTACCCACATCTGAATCGCCGACATAAAGAAGGTGGGGGAGCTTACTTCCTTCGTCAACTGTTGAGTTTTTTACTTCAACAAAATTACCGATATGAACATTATCTGCAATTTTGCAATTTGGTCTTATGTGAACAAATGGCCCTGCAGTAACACCTGAACCGATTTCCGAATTAAAGCTTTGGGTGTTATTAAGCTTTGTGTTATCACCAATAACAGTATCGCAGATATATGAGTTAGGGCCGATGATACAATCCTTTCCGATTTCGGTTTCACCCATAATAACTGTGTTGGGTAAAATAAGAGAACCTTTACCGATCTTTACTTTCTCTTCGATAATAACTCCATCGGGACAAGGAATTTCCACGCCAGAGGCAAGTAAAGCTTCTATTATTTCCATCCTTTTCGCATTGTTAATCATAATCATGTTCTCCTTTGCGATATTACTCTAATTTAATATTCTATCATATATTATGTTCTTTTTCAAGAATATATAAAAGCATATAAAGGTGAATTGCTTGATTTATTTCTTGTTGGTGATATAATTTAGAAAAGTAATATTTTCAGGTGACGTGATAAAAATGAAATGTATTTTTATAATTTTAAGTATTACGATTCTGCTTTTTATCGGGTTTTTGATTTTTAATGCTTTAAAAGTGAGGCTGAAATCCCGTAAACTGACAGATGAAATCATACATAAAACCAAAGAAGAGCAGACGGAATATGCTCAGAAATTGGGTGCTATGATTCGTTGCAAAACTGTTTCCGAAAAAAATGCGTATGATGATAGCGAGTTTAAAAAATTAAGAGAAACTGTTGAAAGGCTTTTTCCGTTAGTACACGAGAAAAGCGAAAGAATGATTTTCTCTGATGATTGCTGGATTTATAAACTTAAAGGCAAAGACGAAAGCAGAAATATTATGGTAATGTCCCACCATGATGTTGTGGAGGCAAAAGGAGAATGGCTTCACCCGGGCTTTTGCGGCGAGATTTTTGATGATGCATTATGGGGGAGGGGGACTGTTGACACAAAAACACCGCTTTTTGCAGAGCTTCAAGCTCTTGAAGAATTGCTGAATGAAGGCTTTGTGCCTGAAACCAACCTTTACATCGGCTCTTCCCATAATGAAGAAATATCAGGCGACGGAATACCTACTGCTCTTAAATATTTCGAAGAGAAGGGGATAACCTTTGAAACCATTCTCGATGAGGGCGGAGCAATAATTGATCCGCCACTTGCGGGGATGAAATGCAAATGCGCCATGATGGCGGTGCATGAAAAAGGTATTCATAGACTTATATGTACAGCGAAAGAGGGGAATACCCACACAGGTTTTGCGGCAAATGTTGACACGCCTGTTGCAAGAATGTCTGCTTTTATATCAGAAGTTAATTCAAAAAATATTTTTATTCGCCGTCTTTATCCCCAGGTTAAAGAGATGTTTGAAAACCTTTGTCCTTATACACCATTCATTATGACAATTCTTTTCAGTAACCTTTGGTGCTTTGGCGGACTTCTTAAATGGGCTATGCCTAAAATCAATGCGCAAGCAGGAGCTATGATAGGAACATCCTGTTCATTCAATGAAATTTCAGGTTCAAGAGATGATAAGCAATGCACTGCAAAAGCGATGCTCAGATGCGTCAGCGATGAAGATTTGAAAAAGGATATTGAGGCAATTAAGAAAATTGCAAAAAAATACAGCGTTGAAATAGAGGATGGAGAAAATAACGAATATCACAAGCCTGCAGATATGTCAAAACCTGCATTTTCATATACAAGGAAATGTATTGCGGATATTTTTCCTGCTGTTGCGAGTGCGGCATATATTCTCCCTGCGGGCACAGATGCAAGGCATTTAAGTGATATATGTGACTGTGTTATAAGATTTGCCCCAATTGAAATGAATTCACAGCAATTCGCAAGTGTTCATAGCGAAAATGAAAACATATCATTGAAGTCCATAGGTAATGCAGTGGCTTTTTATAAGCATTATATAAAGAATTATAAATGATGAATATGGTTATAGTCTGTCGGGTATTGCCCGACAGATTTTTCTTGTTCTCGCAAAAGTTTCGGTAATTTCACAAATGTATGTTGATTTATTCACACTTATAGTATATAATTAACAATATATGTGAGAAGGGGGAGAAATAACTTGACAGATAATTTCAAAAGAAACCTTATTGTCTTTGTTTCTGTGGTTATGACTGTTGTTATGGGTATTTCTTTGCCTTTCTTTTCTGCACTTTTACCGGAGTTTATCAATAAAGCAAGCCTGACCTCTGCGGTGGCTGATGTAGGTAAGTATGACCTGGATAATGGTGAAAGTGTATATTTATCAGGTGAATGGGAATTCTTTTGGGGTAAGCACATAGTTTCAGACTCGCAAAACAAAGTTAAACCAGACGCTTTTGTTCAGGTTCCGTCCTCCTGGACTACATATAATCTTGACGGAAGCAAGCTTTCCAACGGCGGTGTTGCAAGCTATCGTATAAGACTTAAAAATATAAATGCTGAAAAGCCCATTGTAGTAAGTGTGCCGAATCTTTCCGGTGAATGCAAGGTGTTTATCAATGGTGAATGTGTTTTTTCAAACCGTAGCATACCAGGCACAGATTATTCTACTGTAGCTGAATCTTATGCTGTTCCATACAGTCCTCAAGACATTGGCAGCAGGGATTATGAAATTGTAATTGAAATGACTTGTAATTTTTCAAGCGGTCTTACAGCAGTTCCTACTTTGTCTGCTTATGAAAGCTTCCGTTCAAGAGAAATGGGAACTCTGGCACAAAGATATTTTTATTTGGGTATCGTAATATTTATAGCAATTGCCGTAATGCTGCTTGGCATCCTTAATAAAGATGTTGGCGGGCAGTTCTGGCTGTTTGTTTTGTGCTTTGCATTTGCTTTCAGGATGCTTATAACAAATGAGGGGTATCTTGTTTCTCACGGTCTTTTCGGAGATTTGAATTATGAGATAATGACGTCGCTAATATATGTATCCACTTACATAATAAAGCTATCAATGCTAATGCATCTGATAAATGTTCTGGGAATAAAAATAAAGCATATTAGCCTTGTGGGTATAGCAGGATTATTTCTGGTTTGTGCTTTTGTGCCGTATATTTTATATGACTATATTTATATTGCAACATCTTATATGTGGCTTCAGTCAGTTACTTATCTACTTGATATAATTCTTATATATAAAATTTCTGAAAAAATCATTGAGAGAAAGAAATTTGCAGTGCTTTATCTTGTGGTTTATTGTGCAACCTCTGCGGGCATTGTGATTGAGAATTTTTATATAAACGGATATATTTCGCAAAATGTTTCATATATAATGCCTGTTACATGTATGGTGTTTATTTCAAGCGTTGTTCTTGTGCATTTTGGAGATACGGTTGAAGCATTTAAACAAGCTCGAAGGACTGCTGAGTTGCAGAAAGAGTTGGGAGATGTAAATATGACTCTTATGCTCAGTCAGATTCAGCCCCACTTTATGTATAATGCACTTAATACAATAAAATATCTCACTAAGAAAGACCCTAAATCTGCTGAAACTGCAATAGTGAAGTTTTCAAGCTATTTAAGAGCAAATATGGATTCTCTGACCCAAAAAGAACCAATTCCGTTTGCAAAAGAAATGGAGCATGTTCAAAATTATATACATATTGAAAGCCTGCGTTTTGGAGATAGATTAAAAGTTGAATACCACATCGAATACGACGATTTTCTTATACCACCGTTAACAATCCAACCTATCGCAGAAAATGCCATAAAGCATGGTATAAATCAAAAGGTTGATGGAGGAACGCTTAAAATATCAACCTTCGAAGCTCCTGATGAAATCTTCGTTGTAATTGAGGATAATGGTGTGGGCTTTGATATAAATGAGCAAAAAAATGACGGACGCTCGCATATCGGTATGAACAACATCAAAATCCGACTTAAAGAAATGCTGAATGCACGGGTCGAAATTGACAGCGTAATTGGCGTTGGTACAAAAGTAACTATAAATATACCCAAGGAGGAAAATAAAAAATGAGAATAATGGCTGTAGATGATGAGATTCTCGCACTTGAGGATTTTGAAGATACTTGCAGAGATTTAGGAATAACAGATGAAATTATTAAATTTAATAACCCGTTGGATGCCTTGGGATTTGTTGCTACAAACAAAGTTGATATCGCTTTTCTTGATATAGAAATGCCTGTTATAAAGGGTATTGAGCTTGCTAAAAGAATAAAGGCGATAAATCGTAATGTGCGCGTGATTTTTGCAACCAGCTACGGTAACTATGCTCTTGAAGCCTTTGGTGTTGATGCGGTTGATTATGTTATGAAGCCTTATGAACCCGAAGATATAAAAAAAGCTTATGAAAAGGCTCTTCTTGTAAAAGATGCAATAACCGAAAACAGAGTGTTTGTAAAAACCTTCGGGTATTTTGATGTTTTTGTTGACGGAAAGTCTGTTTCCTTCCCCAGCGCAAAAAGTAAAGAGCTTTTGGCTCTTCTTGTAGACAGAAACGGCGGTGTGGTTAATACAGAACAAGCTATCTCTGTTCTCTGGGAAGGCAGAAAATATGATGAAACTGTTCAGTCCTTATTCAGAAAAGTTCTGAAATCATTGAGAATTTCTCTTGAAGAGGCGGGAATTTCCGATATTCTTGTAGATAGCAGAAACCAAAGAAGTATTGATAAAAGTCAATTCGCTTGCGATTACTATGATTTCCTTGAAAACGGAAAAAACGAAAATACAAAGTATTTCGGTAAGTATATGGAACAGTATGAATGGGCAAAGGAAACTGAAAAACAGATTAATGCGATGATGTAATAAAAAACTCGGGAGAAAAACTCCCGAGTTTTTTAGATGCCAGTCACCGGTCACCGGTTGCCAGAGCTTCGCAAGGAGAAACATACCCGTAAGGCACTGGCTTGCCTGTGCCACAGAACAAAGTAAAAGTGCTTTGTTCTAAAAAAATATTGATAAAATCTTAATAATGTGGTAAACTGTTGTTGCCAAACGAATTTAATTATTTTTTCCACACAGACAAGTATGTATTTTTCTTTGTAAAAATACATACTCCAGTTTTGCATACTTTGTTGTGTGGAATTATGGTTCGTTTGGCGACAACCGGAGTTATGTGTTTTATTGCGTGGCTTCGGCTGCGCATTTTTTGTTTTTAAGGGGTTTTGTTATGTCAGGAATTAATGTTATTGAAGAATTACATCATTACAAGAGAATGTATCGTCTTATGCAAAATGCAGTAATAGAATGCACAGAAATATGCAAAGACCCTATTGTAAAAGAAAGACTTATTAAGGTTCAACAAGAAGCGGAAGATATATACACAGGTGCAGAATATGAATACCGCAAATACACAACACCCGATGAATTAATAATAATGCTTTTGTTAACATATATAAAAGATAGAGAGTCTTCAAGAGAAGTTGATTTAATTGATGTTGATATTATAAGAGATTGTGTCAATTGGTTGTTAATGTTGCAGAATAAAAAAGTAGAATTTACCGAAGAAGAAATAGAAGAAAGAGTTAAAAAATTTTTTCTTCTTGCAGAAAACAAAGAAAAGGATTCAGAGCAGTAAGTGTCCTGAATCCTTTAACTTATATAATTGCCGTGCGTAGCACCCGGATTTTTCCACTCTCCACTTACAATTTGACACTACTTTAGAGCAATTACTACCTTAAGCACGTGCTTTGCAGTTTCCTGCATTTCACCAAGGGTTATGCCGTCTTTTTTGCCGTAGGTTTTAAGAAGTGTTCCGTCAGGCTTTTTTTTGCCTGTTCTCTTGCCACCGGGCATAAGAACATCAACACCTGCTCTCACTCTGTAAGCATTGTCTTTCATTTCAGGGAATTCGGGACTGTTAGTGTATTGCATCCACCAGTCCGTCATAACAAGACCGCCGAAGCCCCACTCGTTTCTCAAAATTCTTGTGCAAAGGTCGTAGTGATAATGTCCCCATACACCATTGATTTTATTGTAAGATGTCATTATTGTAAGAGGTTTTGCTTCTTTAACACATATTTCAAAGCCTTTAAGGTAAATCTCTCTTAATGCTCTTTCGGAAAGTATTGAATCTGTACGGTTACGGTTTGTCTCCTGACTGTTACAAGCGAAATGCTTTGGACAAGCAGAAACGCCATTGTTTTGCACGCCCTTAACAACTGCAGCAGCAGTCTTACCTGTTACAAAGGGGTCTTCGGAGAAATATTCAAAGTTTCTGCCACAAAGGGGGCTTCTGTGAATATTCATACCGGGAGCAAGGAGAATGTCAGAGCCCTTGACTTTCATTTCTCCGCCGACTTTTTTATACATTTCATAAGCTAAGTCGGGATTCCACATTGCAGAAACGGAAGCGCCAATAGGAAGAAGTGAGCAGCAAGCCTTTATACGAATGCCTGAAGGGCCATCGGTTGTTGTAAGAGGAGCAACCCCCTTATCTCTCAATGATTTCGTTACACCGCCCATAACACCTGCATTACCTTCGTTACCCAGTGAACTGTTCATTGTATAATCGCCACGGGAGATGGCTTCAAGCTCATCTAAGGAAAGCTGAGCCACGAATTCATCAAGAGTGCATTTTCCGCTCTTTACATCTTGAAGCTTTAATCCTTTATCGCCTGTCTGACCGCAATCCTTGGGAAGATTTTTGAGAATGATTTCTTTTAAATTATTGGTTGAAGCAGGAGTTTTCTTGAAAGCAATATCAAATTTGCAGTTTTTTTCTTCTATAACAAATCTTTCAAAGCTTTCCTTGGGGGCACAAACCTCTTTGAGAGTTTCCAAAACAATAGTTTCGGGGATATCGAATGAAAATACCTTTTCTGCCGAACGTACATCTGCGCCAAGGTAGAAATTATATGTACCTTTTTCAAGTATATAGCAGGATTTGTGACCGCTTGCACCACTATCATCGTAAGAAGCAAAAGCATAGAAAGGAATATTAAATTCAAATTCCGCTTTTTCGCCCTTTGCGAGTGCTTTTGATTTTTTATAATCGCAAAGTACTCTTGCAGGCTTGCCTAAAGTACCCTGAGGTGCTTCGGCATAAATCTGCAAAACATCCTTACCGCAGTAATCGCCTATATTTTCGGTTGATGCTTTAAGAGTTACGGTATTATCTTTAACCTCACCGCTTATAAAATCTCTTTTATATTCAGAATAGCCAAGACCGAAGCCGAAGGGATAAAGAACCTTATCTTTTGCAAAGGTTTCAAAATATCTGTATCCAACAAAAATATCTTCAGTGTAGTTGTTGTATTCTTTTTCACCAAAACTATTTGCACAAGGATAATCAAAATAATCTTCTGCGATGGTATCGGTAAGTTTGCCTGAAGGCTCTTGCTTACCTAAAAGCACATCTGCAAGAGCGTTACCGCTTTCCATACCGCCTTGCCAAGGGATGAGGATAGCACTATCGTTTTTGAGTAAATCCTTTTCCCAGCTCATATCAATAATACTGCCGATATTGAGAACAACAACAGTCTTTTTGAATGCAGAATTAACTCTTTTAATGAGGGATTTTTCATCCTCTGTGAGGTAATAGCTACCTTCTTCGAGCTTATTTTCTCTGTCTTCACCTGCAGAGCGACCTATTACAATAACTGCACAGTCACTTTTCTTTGAAGCGTTTTCAATAACACCTGTTTCAATTGGCATTTCATCATAATAAAGTGGCCAATGCCCCCAGAAGCCGTGGTCAGGAGGATTTTTCTTACACCATTTTTCATAAATATCTGCAAGCTCTGTATTGATTTTTGCACCTGCGTTTTTAAGACCCTCCATTAAATTGACAGTATAAGGCTTGATAACGTCACCACCTGAGCCATAGCCCACAAACATATAGTCGTACTGCACCCTGCCGAAAACGGAAATAGTTTCATTTTCGGAAAAGGGGAGAACATTATCGTTTCTCAAAAGAACAGTACCCTCTGCGGCAGCAGCTCTTAAAAGCTCGGGCATACCTTCGGTAACGGTTCTGTCAAGGTTATCATTATTCTGTGCCTCATTCTGACCAACCTTGTTTACCACAAGACCAATCAGATTAAAGGTTTTTCGCTTGATTTTTTCAAAAGATTTCATAACTGCAACTCCTATGAAAAAGATATGTTAAAATTATACAGTTTTTTTGTTGTTCGGTCAATAGTTGTTCAATTGACAAAATGATAATCAAATGTTATATTTAAAAAGATGATACGAAAGGAAAACACAAGTTTTTTGTGTGTATGAAAAAATGAGTTTTAAAGAATTTTTAAAAGCTACATTAAATAAGCCTCTTCCCGAGGATAAGGTAAAGTATTTTGGACTCAGAAGCAGAGTTTCGGGTTATATTCTTACAAAAGCGCAACAGAATTCCCCCACCTGCGGTTATAATTATGAAGCGGATATAACAAAATTATGGGAAGTTTTTCAGGAGTTAAAAGAAAATTGTGGTTATGAGCTTTCTTTCAATACCCTGATGGTGAAAGTATTATCAGAGGGTGTTAAAGTAGCACCAAAGTTGAATTCCCATATCGATTTTAATACCACAACTTCCTGCGGAACTATCATAATGAAAAAGCATATTGATATTGCTATGCCTGTTCTTCTTGATAACGGTGAAACATTCCCAATAAAAGTAAGAGAAACAGAAAACAAAACATTAAAAGAACTTTCTGAGCAGGTAGCAGAGCTTTTTCAAAGATTAAAAACAACAGATTTAGACAAGGTTATGTTTGATGTGGTTACACAAAGAACAATCGGTCTTCTTTTAAAAGGTGATATTAAAGCAACAATTGCTCAGACTGTTACAGGTTATGTTGGTAAACACAAGGTCGCAAAGCTTGACGGTCGTTTGAAACCTGCACCACGTGACGGCTCGATGCTTCTTATTGAAGAGCTTAACGAAGGCTCTGTTTGTATGACAAACTGGGGTGTTCTTTATGATGGTTTAAGCGGTAATGTTACATATACACCTCTTCTTTATCCTCAGGTTTTCCTTTTTGCTATGGGCGTTGTGAAAGATACCGATTATGCTTTCAGAAACGAAAAGGGTGAGGTTGATATTGCAACTAAAAAGACCTTGCCTATTACTCTTATGTTTGACCATAGAATCGGTGCATTCAATGACGTTATGCCCTTCATTAAAAAACTTGACGAGATATTCGCAAATCCCGAAATAATTAAAGAATGGTAAAGAAAACCCATTGATTTTACACAAATCAATGGGTTTTTCTATGTCTGATTTTTATTACTATGATGTTAAAAACACAAAATACCGCTATACCGGTAACTATTCCGCAGGAATCAACAGCCAAATCAGATAGCTGGCATGCTCTTTCAGGTACAAAAATCTGATGAATTTCATCACTTATGGCATACAAAACAGAAAAAAGAATACTCAATAAGGGTTTTAGCTTGTCCTTTAAAGCGAAAAGAAAATTGCACATAAGAAAGCCCAACCCTGCAAATTCACAAAAATGTGCCAGAGTTCTTATAAGCCCTTCATTAGCCTGTTGACCGATTATGGATGCGATGAGTTTTGTGAAAAAACCGCTTGTTGAAGAGGATTCTTCACCGTTTTGGGCAGATAAAACAAAGATTATTATCATTACAGCAATCAAAACGATTGCCGATAAAGCTATATAAACTTTTCGTCCTTTTGAATAATTCATTTTAACCTCATTTGTTTTTTGACAGGTGATGCTTGCAAACGTCTTTAATGCAACATTCGTTACATTTAGGTCTTCTTGCTATGCACACAGCTCGTCCGTGGAGAACAATTCTGTGACAGAAATCGTTGCTTTCTTCAGCAGGTAAGATCTTTTTTAACTGCATTTCAACATTTTTAGGGTCTTTGGAGTCTGTAAGGCCTAAGAGATTTGTAATTCTTATAACGTGGGTATCTGCAACTACTGCAGGCTTTTTGTAAACATCACCAACAATGAGATTGGCGGTTTTTCTGCCAACACCGGGCAGCTTTGTTAATTCTTCAATAGTATCGGGGAGCGTGCCGTTATAAATGTCGCGCACGGCTTTTGCCATACCAACTAAATCTTTTGCTTTTGCCCGGTAAAAACCGCAGGAGTGAATGAGGTTTTCAACGTCTTCAATGTCTGCTTCAGCAAGTTCGTTTTCAGAGGGGTATTTTTTAAATAAATCGGGTGTCACAAGATTAACTCGCGCATCTGTGCACTGAGCAGAAAGACGAGTTGCAACAAGTAATTGAAAAGGTGTGTCTGCATTAAGCTGGCAAATTGCCTCCGGGTAAGCAATTTTCAATAACTCACAAATTTTGCTTGCCCTTTCTTTTTTTGTCATAGGGTATTACCTCGCAATAAATAATGAAACCATTTTATCATCTATTTATAAAAGTTGCAAGTGAGTAAAAATGGTTCGAAATTCATTCTGCCTTGCAAAATTCAGATAAAAATGAGGCGGAATTTGATTCCGCCTCAGCTTGTCGAAAAAGAAGTTTTCGACAAGCTGGAAGACTGCCGAGAAATCTGTAGGATGGCGTTGTTTTTGCCCCGAAGGTGTACAAATGTACTTCGAGTGGGCAAAAACACGACAAATATATGCAAATGCGCCTGATATTCGATGTGTCAAGCGCATTTTTTATAATTTTATTTTCAACTTGCAGTAACTTATATTTTTTTGCTTTTTGTGCATATATGTTCATGCTGGTTTATCGACAGTCTGAGGCGGAATTTGATTACGCCTCATTTTATCTCAACACCCTTGTAATAATGCTTCAGAATTTCTTCGTAGGTGCTACCTTGCCTTGCCATGAAATCTGCTCCGTATTGACTCATTCCGACCCCGTGACCATAACCCGTAACATTAAATGTTACTGAAGTTTTTGTGCATACCACAGTGAATGCTGCACTTTTTAAAGAAAAGGCTTTTCGTATATCTTCACCTGTACATTCTTTTTTATTTACGCTTGCCTTCAGAACCGTATTTGACTTTGATTTCTCAGTTATTTTGATGATGTTTTTTAGTGATGCTATGTCTGTTTCTGCTCCCAGTTCTTCAGCGTGTTTCAGAAAATCTGCTTTGTTAAAAACCACTACAGAAGAATATTGGGGTGAAAGATTATCGCCTGCACTTTTTACACTTGTGAGGTATGGTACTTTTTCTCCCCAGACATTTTCAGCTGTTTCTGTTTGTCCGCTGCAAATGGCATGGAAAGCGGCAACACAAAGCTGGTCGTCATAGTAAATTGCTTTGTTTTCAACCTGTTTAACAATGTTTTTGAGTTTGTTTTCATATTTCTCGAAATCCTCTCCCCATTTTGCTTTCCTTTCGCTCTCTGTTAAATAACCCTGATGAATGCTGCTGTCATTGCTGATATGATAACTGTTGTCAGCAGTGGAATTTTTTTTCAGCCTTAAAGCATTGGTGTAGCAGGCTACCGCTTGTGCCTTCAGAGCTTCCTCATGGTATGAAAGTGGCATCTCTGCTGCCACACTTCCGCAGACATATTCAAAAAAGTCAATTTCTATATTTTGGCTTTCTACAGAAAGAAATACGGTAATAGTGTTGCTGTTTTGGGAGGGGACAGAGGTAATAGGCTCTGTGGAAATTGGCGTCAGTGCCGGATTAAGGTTGTCTTTCAGAAAGGCAACGGGTAAAACTATCATAATCATTGCGCAGAAAAGTATAAGAGTAATAAATTTTTTCATAATCTTTAATCATTCCTTTAATTTTTTGGTGTGGTTACAGACAGCGTTTTCTATTGACAATGAAGATAAATTGTTATAAAATAATATGAATTATTATTTAAAAGTATGATTAAAGTTATTCAGTGAAAAAGGAGTGAGATGTTTGCCAACATATATCGAACCCATTAAAAGTGCCGATTTGAAGTCCCTTTGCGACGAACTTAAAATGTCAAGCGAGGTGCCTCAGGATTATTTTGACAGATTTGAAGTTAAACGTGGATTAAGAAACCGTGACGGCAGCGGTGTTATGGCAGGTCTTACAAAAGTGTGCTCCGTCGAGGGCTATTATATTGAAGATGGCGAAAGAAGGCCTATTGAAGGTAGACTTAAATACAGAGGCTTGGACATAAACAGTATTGTTGATGCATGTGTTGCAGAAAATCGTTTTGGCTATGAAGAGGTTGCTTGGCTTCTCCTTTTCGGCAGTCTTCCCACCAAAAACCAGTTGAAATTATTTAATAAGGTGCTTTCCGAGTGCAGAGAGCTTCCCGAGGATTTCATAGAAGATATGATTATGAAAGCGCCGTCACCAAATATTATGAATAAACTTGAGCGTTCTGTTCTCTCGCTCTATTCTTACGATTCAAACCCTGATGACATTTCAATAGAGAATGTTTTGCGTCAGAGTATTCAGCTTATGGCACAGCTTCCTATGATTATGACATATGCTTACCAGGTTAAGAGACGATATTATCTCAAAAAGAGTATGTATCTTCATCCTGTAAAGCCCGGGCTTACAACGGCTGAAACCGTTCTTTATACAACCCGTTCAGACAGAAAATTTACAGATGAGGAAGCAAAGCTTCTTGACCTTTGTCTTATGCTTCACGCAGAGCATGGCGGCGGTAATAATTCTGCCTTTGCAACCCGAGTTTTATCTTCAAGCGGAACAGATACATATTCTGCAATTTCTGCCGGTATCGGGTCTCTTAAAGGTCCCCGTCATGGTGGTGCAAACCTTAAGGTTGCGGAAATGATTAAATATCTTAAAGAAGATGTTTCTGACATTACCGATGAGGGTCAGGTGGCGGATTTCCTTAAAAAGATTATAAATCGTGAAGCAGGCGATAAAAGCGGTCTTGTTTATGGTATGGGTCACGCGGTTTATACTCTTTCCGATCCGCGTCAGGTAATACTAAAACGCGAAGCAAGAAAAATTGCAGAAGAAAAGGGCTTTGGTGCAGATTTCAGGGCACTTGAGCTTATTGAAAAGCTTACTCCTGAAATTTTTGCAAGTGAAAAGAACAATAACAAAAAGATATGTGCAAATGTGGACTTGTATTCCGGGCTTATATATGAGATGCTCCGTATTCCTATGGATCTTTATACACCACTTTTCGCAGTAGCACGTGTAGCAGGTTGGTCTGCTCATAGAATTGAAGAGCTTATAACAGGTAACAGAGTTATAAGACCCGCTTATAAAAATGTTGCTGTTCCTAAGGAATATGCCCCGATTGAAGAAAGAATTTCTAACTTTAAGCGTAAAACACAGTACATTCCTCTTGACGAGAGATAATTGAAAGGTCTGTAAAAAATGAATAAAATTAAAGGTTCTTCAAGCGCGGTGAAAATGAAATATCTTCTTTTCGTTTTTGCAGCGGCTGTATTAGTAGTTTTGCCTACAAGGGTTTATCAGTTGTTGGCTCTTGTTGATACAACAAACGGCTTCTTTAAAGAAAATGATGTGACTATTCCGGTGCTTTATGCAGTAGTGGTTGTGTTCGCTCTTATTTTCCTTGTGCTTAGCTTCATAAGTAAAGAGGTTCCCTCACCGAAGCTTCCTACGGGAAAAAATCCTGTATTAGGCATTGCATCTTTTGTAATGACTGCCGGACTTGGTTTGGATATGTTCCGAATTCTTAGAGATACAATTCCCGCAAATCATGGGCAGGCAAGCGTATTCTTCAGCATTTTGAAAATAAATCTTTCAGAATCCGGCGGAGCGTTTACAATTCTTGAGTTTATATTTGCATTTTTTGCAATAGTATATTTCCTTGTGTTCGGTTTAAGCCATCTTAACGGAAAAGCTTCCTATAAGGATTTTAAGCTTCTGGCACTTGCACCGTTATGCTGGTCAATGACAGCTCTTGTTACAAGACTGATGAACGCAATCAGCTTTATAAAAGTTTCAGAGCTTCTTTTTGAGATTGCTATGCTTGTATTCGTAATGCTTTTCTTCCTTACCTTTGCTCGCATTTCTTCAGGCGTGTTTACAGAAGACAGTATGTGGGGGATTTACGGATATGGTCTTACTGCAGCATTATTGGCTGCAATAGTAACAATTCCCAGAATTGTTATTATGCTTGTGGGACTTGAAGCTGTTGAAGGCTATGAATTTGATTTTTCACATCTTACCACCATGCTGTTTATTGTGGCATATGTTTTCGCTTCCTTAGGTGTAGGCTTTAAGGATGGTCTCAGAAACAGACGCGCAGTCAATGAAATTGAGCTCCCCGATGATTTTGAAGCTGTTACAAAGAAAGATGATTCAGCAGAAGCTTTCTCAGAAATCGAAGTAGCAGAAGAAGTAGAAATCGAAGCAGAAGAGGAAATTATTGAAAAAGAAATGGTTGTTGAGCCCGAAAAAGAAGATAATATTAATGGGTTTGCTGTTTTCGTAGATGAATTGAATTCTGATGAATCTGATGCTTCTGAAGATACTGCAGATGAGGTTGTTGAGAACGAAATTGAAGAAGTTGCAGAAATTGCAGAAAAGACAGTCGAAGCTGTTATTGAAGAAGCAGTTGAAGTATCTGCAGAAGAGGTAACAGAAGCAGTTGAGGAGTCTGTAGAAGAGGTAGAACCTGTAGCAGAAGGTATAATAGAACAAACAGCAGAAACAGTAGAAGAGATTACTGAAGAAACATCAGAAGAAATTGTTGAAGAAGTTGCTGATAAAGCAGTTGAAGAAACTGCAGAGAAAACTGAAAAAGAGAATTCAGATGAACTTAAAATAGTTTCTCTTGCAGATTTGAAAAAGAAAAACCAGAATAAATAAGATAATAATTTAGTGCGGTAGGAGGAAAAATATGTTTTTTGCTAATATGACAATGGCCGCACAGCAGGTTATTATACTGTATCTGATTGTAGCGGTCGGCTTTATTGCCGACCGTCTGCACGTTTTCGGTCAGAATACTGCAAAGCGTTCAAATGATTTGCTGTTCTATATAATCACCCCGGTAGTTATGGTCCAGTCTTTTATTAATATGGATTTTGATGTGAAAGCTGCAAAGTCTCTTTTAATAGCCTTTGCCTGTATGACAGGAACACTTACTGTGGGTATATTTCTTGCAATGCCCTTTTTCAATAAAAAGGGTGATAAGAATTCAACAGTATTTAAATATGCGGTGAGCTACGGCAATATGGGGTATATGGCTCTTCCCTTATGTAATGCAATTTTAGGTAGTGAGGGTGTTTTCTATTGCTCTGCCGGAGTTGTTGCCTTTAATATTCTTTCTTTTACTCATGGTATATGGTGCATTAACAAAGGAGAGAGCGGAACAAAGTTTGAGCTGAAGAGGTTGTTTCTCAATCCAGGAGTTATATCAGTATTAATCGGTTTACCCCTCTTTGTTTTTGATGTGGATTTGCCTGATGTGGTGGATTCTGCAGTAAACCATATTGCAAATTTAAATACGCCTCTTGCTATGCTGTTTTTGGGAACATATATTGCCAATACAGATTTAAAAACAATGTTCAAAGAAAAAAACAACTATTTGGTTATTTTGCTTAAAACCATAGCTTTGCCACTGATAATGTTCTGTATCTTCAAGCTTTTCGGCATAGGCGGTGCATTGTTGACCGCTTGTATGATTTCGGCGTCCGTTCCCAGTGCAAATAATACAGTGATGTTTTCAGCAAAATATGGGAAAGATACAGGTGTTGCCTCTAAGATTGTTGCTATGTGTTCATTGGTTTCCGTTTTCACAATGCCGATTATGATTGCTTTAAGCAAGATATAAAATATTGTGTTGTAATGTTTTGAAAAATAAACTATAATTTAATTAATAGATAAAAAGGAGCGATGGTTCTATGAAACTTGTTATTGGTATAATCAACAGTGACGATGCTAACGAACTTCTTGCTGAAATCACCAAAGCATCCTTTCAGGCTACCAAGCTTTCAACCTCCGGTGGTTTCCTCAAAATGGGAAATGTAACTGTTCTTGTAGGCGTGGAGGATGAGAAGGTTGATGAGGTAGTTGATATCTTTAAAACCTGTTGCTCACGAAGAACACAGATGATTCCTACAACGCCATCCTATTTGGGAGAGGGCTTTATCAGTGCGGCTCCCGTTCAGGTAACAATCGGCGGAGCTACACTGTTTATAATTGATGTTGATAAAATGATAAAGCTATGATAGAAAAAACAACATTTTCGGAAAACATTTTAAAAAATCTGGACAGCTTCTTTGCAGAAGGCAGATGTCCTCATGCCCTTTTAATTGATGGTGCAGATGAAGAACAGAGAACTGCTCTGGCACAGCTCGCTGCAAGAATGATTGTCTGCGAAAATAAGGATAGAACGCCTTGCGGAGAGTGCGAGCATTGCAGAAAAGCAAAAGAAAATGTTCATCCTGATATTATCACTGTTACAAAGCCTGAAGATAAAAAGCACTTTGTAAAAGAGGATGTTAAAAAAATGGTGGCAGAGGCATATCTGACACCTAACGAATCCGCTATAAAGGTTTTTATCATAAAAGAAATGCAACAAATGAAGGAAGAAAGTCAGAATCTCCTTCTTAAAATACTGGAGGAGCCTCCCCGATATACTGCCTTTGTTCTTACATCGGAAAATTCAAATGCGGTAATCGGAACGGTGCTTTCCCGCGTTGTCCGTTTAAGAATGGGTAAAGCTATTGTGACCCAATACAGCGAAAAAGCGGTTGGTGTTGTAAATGCTCTTATTGATGCGGTTTTGTCGCCGTATGAATATAATCGCATAGAAGCTACAGCTCCTATGGACCAGAATAAAGCGCTTACCGCGGAGGTGCTTGAATTATTGATAAGTGTTCTGCGTGATGCGGTTGCACTTAAATCCGGCGGAAAAATTTTACTTGATGATTTTAAGAACACAACAGAAAAGATTTCAGATAAATTAGCTTTGAGTAAAATTCTTGAAATGTACGAAACTGCAGATGGTTTATTGAAATCCCTGGAAAACAATCCTAATTACACGTTGCTTTCCGCAGTTTTGTGTGCAAAACTTTAATTATGGAGAATTATTGATATATGGCAGAAGTAGTTGGCGTTCGCTTTAAAGAAAATGGAAAAGTTTATTATTTTGACCCGGATGCAAAAGCATTTTCCAAGGGTGAAAAGGTTATTGTTGAAACTGTACGCGGAATTGAATGCGGTGAAGTTGCAACGGCAAATCACAAGGTTAATGATGCAGAAATTGTTCATCCTCTGAAAAAGATACTGAGAGCTGCAAACAAGGAAGATATTAAAATTGTTGAACAAAACAAGAAAAAAGAAGACGAAGCATTTGCATTCTGTCAGAAAAAGGTTGAACAATTAGGTCTTGATATGAGTCTTGTCGAGGTTGAATGTGCGTTTGATGCAAGCAAAATGATTTTCTATTTCACTTCTGATGATAGGGTGGATTTCAGAGAGCTTGTTAAAATTCTTGCAGGTAATTTCAGAACAAGAATTGAAATGCGCCAGATCGGTGTTCGTGACGTGTCAAAAATGCTGGGTGGACTTGGTATTTGTGGCAGACCCTTCTGTTGCTCACAATTTTTGGACGATTTCCATCCGGTTTCAATAAAAATGGCAAAGGAACAGGGTCTCTCACTTAATCCATCGAAAATCAGCGGTACTTGCGGAAGACTTCTGTGTTGTCTTAAGTATGAGCAGGAAAGCTATGAATATCTTGCAAAAGTTACTCCACGCGTGGGCTCAATTGTTGATACCCGAGAGGGTAGAGGAACTGTTGTGGAAAACAGCCTGCTTACAGGTAAAATAAAGGTTCAGCTTGATCGCCGTCCCGAAGCAATTCCCACAGAATTTCATCGAAAAGAAGTGAAAATTGTAAAAGGTGCAAAAGCACCTAAAGAAGATATTCCCGAAAATAATCAGGAAGAGTAATAAAATAAAAATTTTGTAAATTCATATTTTTCTATTGATTTTAGGAAAATATGTGTTACAATGAAATCAAATATTAGCAAGGAGGTCAGAAAAATGGCATATAAAATTACTGATGATTGCATCTCATGTGGTGCTTGTGCAGCAGATTGCCCCGTTGAAGCAATTTCTGAAGGCGATGGCATCTATGTTATCGATGCAGACACTTGCATTGATTGTGGTGCTTGTGCAGGTTCTTGCCCCGTAGGC